>DAOTMJ010000004.1:2879-169691 GCA_035450225.1 Candidatus Hydrogenedentota bacterium | reverse complement strand
GCTACTCTCATGCCGTCCCTTCGGGACTTGTCAGAAATCAAACCCGTCATCATTACTGGGCTACTCTCATGCCGTCCCTTCGGGACTTGTCAGAAATCAAACCCGTCATCATTAAAGGTACTCAGCCGCGTATCAGTATCCATGCGCCGGTCGCCATCAGGTTCACGAGCGAGAGCGGAAGCATAACTTTCCAGCCCAGCGCCATCAACTGGTCGTATCGAAAACGCGGCAAGGCCGCGCGCAACAAGATGAATCCGCAAATGAAGAGGAAGGTCTTGCCCGCGAACCATACCACGGGCGGCAGAACCGGTCCGTGCCATCCGCCGAAAAACAATGCCACGATCAACGCGGAAATCAGCGTGATGCCGAGGTACTCGCCGACGAAGAACATGCCGAATTTCATGCCGGAATACTCGGAATGGAAGCCGGCGATCAGTTCGCTTTCGGCTTCGGGCAGATCGAAGGGAATCCGGTGGGTTTCGGCAAGGCCCGCGATGGCGAACACGACGAATCCAAGGAATTGCGGAACGACAAACCACAGGCCCTGCTGGGCCTCGACAATCGCGCGCAGGCTGAACGAGCCGGTCAGGGCGACCACGCCCATGATGGAAAGGCCCATGAAGACTTCGTAACTCAGCATCTGCGCCACCGCGCGAAGGCCGCCCAGCAACGCGTACTTGTTGTTCGAGGCCCAGCCCGCGAGGGCGATGCTGTACGCGCCGAGCGACGACATGGCCAGCACGAACAGGATGCCGATGTTCAGATCGGCCACCCATACGCCGGGCGCGAACGGGATCACGATGAAAGACATCAGGACCGTGACGACGATAATCGCGGGGGCGATTACGAAGGTGGCCTTGTCCGCGAAGGGCGGCACCCAGTCTTCCTTCGTGAAAATCTTGACCATGTCGGCGACGGGCTGGAGCAGGCCGAACGGACCGACACGGTTCGGGCCGTAGCGGTCCTGCCACAAGGCCAGCAACCGGCGTTCGAGCCAAATGAGGAGCGCCGCTGAATTCAACACGACGAACAGGACACCCACGACGACGGTCAGGGGCCAAATGAGCGGGGCAATCGTCTGCATCATGACAGGTCCCCTCCGGCCTCGATTTCGGCCCATGCCGGCAACGGCAGGACGTTCTGCCCCGGCCATCCAACGCACAGGCCCGCGACGCCGTCCGGAAGGGAAGCGTCCACGGCGACATCGTATGCGCCGGATATGCCGCCGATGCGCACGGAAGCCCTGCCGCCGATCGCCGCGGCATCCTTTTCATTCAACATAAGGCACGGCGCGTGGGTGCGCGACGCGATCGCCGGCGACAAGGCGCCGAGTTCGTCTGAACCGAATAGGCGACGGACCGGTATGATCCGCCAGCGGCCTTTTTCGGGCTTGAACGGCGCGACCGTGTCCGCGAACGCTTCCGGCGCCGAATCCGCCGGCTTTATCAACCGGACGCCCGGATCGCCGCCGTGCATCTCGCCGCCCACTTCATCCTGGAACTTGTTGTACGACTGTGCCGAATTCCATCCGGGCGCCCACGGCAATGCGAAGGCGGACGGCGGAACAGGTCCGGTGTAGCCTTCCATCGAATGCGACAGCGGACTGTCGGGATCATCCGGCGGTTGCTTCTCGCTCACGGCCAGATGCGCGTTCATCGAGGTGCGGCCGCTGTAACGGTGCGATTCGCGCGGAATGCGCATGCCCTTGAATCTTGCGCCCGCCAGCGGGGCCGTGTCCAAAATACCCACGAATGCGGACATGCTCTTTTCGATGTGGGCATGGAACGCGTCCAGGCATGCGGCATCTTCCGGGGCGATCCGGCCCAACGCCGAGGCGGCGTCGCACAGCCACCGCCAACTGTCGCGAATATCTTCGCCGGGCGCGAAGACGCGCATGAAACGCTGTGCGCGGCCCTCGTGATTGACGAAAATCCCGTGCGATTCCGCAAAGGCCGCCGCCGGCAGCACGAGTTCCGCGCGGGCCGCGGCTTCATGCGTCGTGTGATCAAGAACGATCACGTGTTTCGCGCCGCCCAGCATGCCGTCAACGACGTCCCGCGTTGCGCGGCGATATGGATCGTTCTCCAGAATGACGACGGTGTTCGCGCTGCCGTCGCGGATGCGTTCGGCGGCTGTTTCGATCGCGCCGCCGTCCATCATGGCCGCGCCCATGTCGTTGCATTCAAGCGGGAACAAGGCAAGCGAAACATCCTTGCCCGCTTGCCGCAACGCCCGCGCGATGTTCGCCGACGCATGCAATATTTCCATGCTTCCACAGCCGCTGCCCGAACAGACGACCGGATGTTCGGCGTGCAACATCGCATGGGCGATCCGCCCGGCCGGCGATTCGTCCGCGCCGCCCGATGCGATGGCCCGCGCGACGTCGAAGCCCAGGCGCGCGATGTCTTCGGGCGCGGTGCGATGCGCCTCGCGCGCCGCGTCGTCCAGTTTCGTCTTGAACGGCGTGGCGATGAACAGGGGGCCCTTGGCGTCCTGCACGACTTCCCGCACGGCGGCGTCGTTCCAGCGCGGGATGCCCAGTTTGTCCGAGGCGCGCATCGGCTGCCTGCGCGACAACTGCCGCAGGGCCAGCGCAGCCCGTGGCGCGGTCTGCGTCACGTCTTCACCCAGCACGAACGCCGCGTCGCTTTCCTCGATGTCGCGCAACGAGGCAATGCGGCCATGGCCGCCCCGCAGAATGTTCACGATTTCGCGCACGAGTCCGAGTTCGCGGCTTCCCATGCCCGAATAGAAATTTTCCGGACCGACAAGCACCCGCAATGCCGCATTCGACTCGACGGACGCGCGCGGGGATCCGATGCCGACGGCGCGCGTCTCCGGATCGGCCATGATTTCACGGAGGCGATCGAGCGCCTGACGGGCGCTCACTTCGGTCCCGCCGATGCGTGGTTTGCGGATTCGGCTTTCGGCATTCACAAAATCGAAACCGTAACGCCCGCGATCACAAAGAAAGTAGCCGTTGATGTGGCCGTGGTAGCGATTTCGAATGCGCCGCAGCGTGCCGTAGCGCTCGCCGGGCGTCGTGTTGCAGCCGACCGCGCAATGCACGCAGACCGACGGGGCGCATTGGAGATCCCACGGACGCGTGTGATGCTGCTTGAACACCTTGTCCGTGAACACGCCCGTCGGGCAGACCTCCACGAGATTGCCGCTGAACTCGTTTTCGAGCGCGCCTTCCTCGTAACGGCCGAAATAAACGCGGTCGTGCGATCCGAACACGTTGAAGTCGCGCCCGCCGGCATAGTCCCGATAAAACCGCACGCAGCGGTAACATTGGATGCACCGGTTCATCTCGTGATGGATGAACGGGCCGAGATCCTGGTTGTTGTGCGTGCGCTTGGCGAAACGGAACCGGCGGTAGTCATGCCCCGCCATGACCGTCATGTCCTGCAAATGACACTCGCCGCCCTCGTCGCATACGGGACAGTCGTGCGGATGATTCGTCATGAGCCATTCGACGACGTTCTTGCGGAAGGCGCGGGCTTCGGGATCGTTGATTGAAATGCGCATGCCGTCGGTCACGGGCGTCATGCAGGCCATGACGATCTTGCCGTGGGTGTCTTTTTCGTTGAGGAACTGTTTGACGGCGCACTGCCGGCACGCCCCGACCGAGTGCAGGGCGGGATGCCAGCAGAAATACGGGATATCATACCCCAGCGACAGGCATGCCTGGAGCAGGTTCTGCCCATCCTTCACTTCATGCGCTTTATTTTCTATATAAATTGTGGCCATGTGTTAGTACCTTTGTCCGCAACTTCTGTGCATGGCACACAGAAGTTGCGGACAAAGAAATCATATCCTTGATTGAGGCATTGCGGCTGAGCCGCGTTAGGTTGAAGGTTGAAGGCGATAGGCGCGTCGTTCATCCTTCATCCCTTTTCCGTTCGGTTCGTTCGTTTCCAGGGACATTCCTTGTCGGCAATATGTTTTTCGAAATCTTCGCGGAAGTATCGCAGACCGCTGCCCAAAGGCGCTACCGCACCGGGTGCCAATGCGCAAAACGTCAGACCCGGCCCAAGATATTTCACGTGATGGTCCAGGATGGCCAAATCGTCCACGTTCCCTTGGCCGTCCTCGATGGCCTGCAGGGTCTTTTCGACCCACGGCAGCCCTTCGCGGCACGGGGTGCACCAACCGCAGGACTCGTGCGCAAAGAAACGGATCAGGCTCAGAATGAACCCGACCGGACACGTCTGATCGTCGAGCAGGATCATCGTGCCCGTGCCGAGACGCGAACCGGCCTGCTGGACCGTGTCGAAATCCATCTGTAAATCGAGATGCTCCGGCAGGAGGAAATCCGTCGAGGCGCCGCCTGGAATGATCCCGCGCAGGGCGCAACCGTCGCGCATGCCGCCCGCGTGATCCTCGATGATTTCGCGGACGGTTGTGCCCATGGGCAGTTCCCACACGCCCGGGCGTTTCGCCTTTCCGCTGACGCCGTACAATTTCGTGCCGCCGTTGTCCGTGCGGCTGAGGCCCTTGAACCAGTCCGCGCCGTGTACGATGATGTTCGGCAGATTGCAAAGCGTTTCGACGTTGTTGACGATGGTCGGTTTGCCCCAAAGGCCGCTGATCTGCGGGAACGGCGGTTTCGCCCGCGGATTGCCGCGTTTGCCTTCGAGCGCGTTGATCAGGGCCGTTTCCTCGCCGCAAATATAGCGCCCCGCGCTCATGTGAACATGCACGTCGAGATCATAGCCCGTGCCCAGAATGTTTTCGCCGATGTAGCCTGCCGCGCGGGCCTCTTCGATTGCGCGCTGGACGCGTTCCTGCGCCACGAGATACTCGCCCCGCAAGAACACGTACGCCACTTCCGCCTGTATCGCGTATGCGGCCAGGATGACTCCCTCGACAAGCAAATGCGGATCGCCCTCCAACAGGAGACGATCCTTGAACGTGCCCGGTTCCATTTCATCGCCGTTCACGACGAGATATTTCGGGCGCGGCGCATCCGGCCCCATCGGAACAAGGCTCCATTTGACGCCCGTGGGAAAGCCCGCCCCGCCGCGACCGCGCAGATTGGCGTCCTTGACGCGCTGGGTGACCTCCTGCGGCGTCAGCGTCTTCAGCGCCAGCCGCACGGCTTCGTACCCGCCGGCGCGCTCATAGGCCGCAAGGCCCAGCGGTCCGTCGGGCCGAATGTTCTTTGTCAACGGGCGGTCAATCACGTCCTCATCCTATTCATATTTTGCCAGAATCTCACCCAGTCTTTCCGGGGTAACATCGCGGTGCAGATCGTCGTCAATCATCAGCACGGGCCCATGATCGCACGCGCCGAGGCACTGATTCGCCAGCAGCGTGAAGCGTCCGTCGGCGGTCGTCTCGCCCGGTTTTATTCCGAGTTGCGCGATTAGCGATTCGCAACCGAGCGTCCAACACGACACACTGGTGCAGATTCGGATAAGATGCCGTCCGGTCGGTCGCCGGCACACGAGGTTGTAGAACGTCGCGACGCTGTCCACTTCGTCGGGCGTCATGTCGAGCAACGCCGCGATTTCGCGGATGTTTTCATCGTCAACCCATCCGTTCCGCCGCTGAACGAGTTTCAGCGCCTCGATGCAGGCCGCGCTGCGCCGTTCATACAACCGCGCCTCGGCTTCGATATGTGCCTTGAGTGCTTCGTCCATCATCTGTCCAAATCGGCCAATACATAATCCATCGCGCCCAGGATCGCCAGCAGGTCCGAGACCTTGTGGTTCCGGCAAATCACGGGCAGCATCTGCATGTGGGGGAATGACGGCGTCCGTATTCGGGTTCGGTAGGAAACCGTATTGCCATCGCTGATCAGCGAATAGGCATTTTGTCCCTTGCTTGCCTCGACGGTCGCCGAAGCCTCGCCCGGCGGAATCACCGGACCCCAGCTTACACCGAGGAAATGGGTAATCAGCGTTTCGATGTCGCGCATCGTCCGTTCCTTGCGCGGCGGCGTGGCCAGCGGGTGATCGGACTTGTACGGTCCCTCGGGCATGTTGTTCATGCATTGCTCGATGATGCGCAGGCTCTGCCGGATTTCCTCGACATGGACCGCGGCGCGGTCGAAGCAGTCGCCGCGATGGCCCGTGGGCACCTCGAACTCGAACTGGTCGTAGCCCGCGTAGGGCCGCGCCTTGCGCAAGTCCCACGCGAAACCTGTGGCGCGCAATCCGGGGCCGGTCACGCCCCATTCGATGGCTTGCTCCTTCGTGAATACGCCGACGCCGACGGTTCGCCCGCGGAAAATGTGATTCTTCATCAGCGCCTTGTCGTAATCGTCAATGCGTTTCGGCAGATAGTGCAGGAAATCGCGGATTAGGCCGTCCCAGCCGTGCGGCAGGTCGTGCGCCGTGCCGCCGATGCGGAACCAACTGGGGTGCATGCGGCCGCCGCAGATGGCCTCGACGATGCCGAACGCGCGTTCACGGTCGTTGAACATGTAAAACACGGGCGACATTGCGCCGAGGTCCTGCGCGAAGGTGCCGTACCAGACGAGATGGCTGATTACGCGGAACAACTCGGCCATCATGATCCGAATGACCTTTGCGCGATCGGGAACCTCGATGCCGGCCAGTTTCTCGACCGCCATCACGTACGGCAGATTGTTCATCACGCCGCCGAGATAGTCAATGCGGTCCGTGTACGGAATATACGAATGCCAGGACTGGCGCTCGCCCATCTTTTCCGCGCCGCGATGATGGTAGCCGATGTCGGGCACGGCGTCCACGATGTTTTCGCCGTCAAGTTGCAGGATCACGCGCAAAAGGCCGTGCGTGCCGGGATGCTGCGGTCCGAGGTTCAGGAAAAGAAAATCGGTGTCGTTGCGGCCCGATGCCATGCCGTATTCTTCGGGGCGGAAGGTGAGCGCGTCGTGCTCGGCGTCTTCCTTGGCCATGCTCAACTGATACGGTTCGATTTCCGTGGCGCGGGCGGGATGATCCTTGCGCAAAGGATGCCCCTGCCACGTCGGCGGCATCAGGATGCGGCGGAGGTTCGGGTGTCCGTCGAAACGGATGCCGCACAAGTCCCATGCCTCGCGCTCATACCAGTTGGCGCACGGCCAGACGCCGGAAATGGTCGGCAGGGACGGGGATTCGCCCTGCAGGGCCGCCTTTACGCGCAAATCCCCGTCTTGACCGAACGAGCTCAACTGGTAAACCACCGTGAAATCGGCGGGCGGGAGACCGTCGCGATGAACGCGCGTCCGCTCGTCCACGCCATACAGGTCGAACAGCATAGGGTAGGCCGGCTTGAGGTGGCGCATGACCTCGGCGATACGCCCGGGCTCCACCCATACGGTGGGTATGCCGTCGCGCGTGGATTCCTCCACGCCGACGGCGTCGCCCAGACGCGCTCTCAACTCCGAAATAACCGTCACGATACTTGGCCTGTTTTACCGTATCTCATCCATGGGCCGCAGCGTTGTCGCCTTGCTGCGTTCCGCCTGTTTCAAATCGCGCTGGCAGGGACGCTCGCCGCGGATGACCTCCTGCGGGCCCACGACCCAGCTCAGCGGACGTTTCTCGCGTCCAACCGCGTCCCGCAGCAGCAATAGTCCCTGCATGAAAGCTTCGGGGCGCGGCGGACATCCCGGAATGTACACGTCAACCGGCAAAATCTTGTCCACGCCCTGCACGACGCTGTAGATATCGAACATGCCGCCGGAATTGGCGCATGAACCCATTGAAATCACCCAGCGCGGCTCCATCATCTGCTCGTAAAGCCGCTTGATGATGGGCGCCATCTTGATAAACGGCGTGCCGGCCACGACCATGACGTCCGCCTCGCGCGGCGTGCCGCGCAGGACTTCCGCGCCGAACCGCGCAATGTCGAACCGGCTGGTCAGGCTCGTGGCCATCTCGACGAAACAACAGGAGAGGCCGAAGCCGAAGGGCCACAGCGAATTCTTTCGGCCCCACGCGAGCAAGTCCTGCAATCGAGCGAACACGATGTTGTCGTGAAGCGTCTTCAGCAGGGGATTATCCGCAAATCCGTTTGCCAGAAGTTTCATTCGCGGGGCGCTCCGAGTTCCAATGCCTTCTCGCGCCAGAGATAAACCAGCGCCGCCAACAAAACGGAGGTAAAAACGAGGATTTCAATGTAACCCACCCAGCCCAGCGCCTTGACCGACGTCGCCCACGCGTAGATGAAAACGGCTTCCAGATCGAACACGACGAAGAAAATCGCGACGCGGAAGAAATCCGAGGCGACCCGCGCGCGCGCCGATCCCGTCGTGTTGACGCCGGATTCGTATGGAAGGCCTGTCGCGCGTTCGTTGTGCCGCTGCCCAAGCACGAAGGAGATGCCCAGCATGCCCGCCGCAACGGACAAAACCGCCGCAAAATACAAGACGGCCGGCCACAACACCGGCGAATCCGCCATATTCACGATCACGCCCTCTTCTACCCTGCGCCGCAATTCAATGCCACAATGGGCGAGATTCTATGGATTGGGTGCGCCGATGTCAATTTGCCCACACGCTTGACCGTGCACCGTTCGCAGGATGCGGCCGGGTGCGTTTCATGCCGTATCACGAGGCGCTGGATGTTTGGGAGGGTGCGTGTCCCCGCGCGCCGTTTCGTGTTGACCGGTGCGGATATTTGTATACATGCCGGTCGGCAGGAACGCCGGCCCTCCCGATTACACACGGGGCTTGACAGGGGGAATGTCCCGCTGAGCATAATGAGGATTCATATGCGGCCGGACGCCCCGGCCGCGCGACAAGGAGAAACGGCATGCCGGCAGTGGCGGGATTCGACTGGTTTGGACATGTATTGATTCTGGCGGGCGTATGTTCCGCCGCCGCGGCGCAGTTGATCGTCAAATGGGCGGTAAACCGCGCGGGCATTCCGCCGGAAGAACTGTTCGGCAAGGTCTTGTTCGTTTTCAAGGTCTTTTTCAGTCCGTGGCCATGGCTGGGGGTGGCCGTCGTTTTTGTCGGCGGCGTTTGTTGGACGGCTTCCATGAGCCGCTTCGAAATCAGTTATTCGTATCCGTTTATGAGTCTTGCATTCGTCATCGTGATGATCGCTTCGGCGCTGTTGCTGGGAGAAACGCTGGCATGGCAGAAGATTGCGGGCACCGGGCTCGTCGTCCTGGGGCTGATTTTGCTCGCGCGATGAAACCGGGCGTTTCCGTTTTCGTCGCGGATAATCGGGACAATTGGCCATGACACCACACTGGGTCCACGGATTCACGGATATCGGCTGCGCGTTGCTGTTTATCCTGTTGTCCGTGCCGCTGGTCTACCGCAAGATTCCCATGAATCGCTGGTACGGATTTCGTCTTCGCAAATCATTTCAATCCGACGAATGCTGGTTTTCCATCAACGAATACGGGGGACGGCAGCTTATCCTGTGGTCGCTGCCCCTCATCGTCACGGGTGCGATCAAGATTTTTCTGCCCATGGACGGACTGGAAGATTCCGTGGCGGCGATCCTGGGCGCCGGGCCGCTTGTCGTCTGTATGGGCATCGCCATCGTTCGCACGTTGATTTTTGCCAAAAAGTTACAGGTTGTTTCGGGAAGGATCGAACGATCATGTGGAAAAAGTGCGTAATTTCAATGGCTGCGTTTTACACTGCCGCCTGCGCCGCGGCGGCGACGTTCGAGGACGTGCATGTCGTGCCCTTGCCCAAGGGCGTCTACGGCTATCGCGGGATGCCGGGTTCGATGATTGCGCTCAAGGACGGGCGCATCCTGCTGTGTTACACGCGTATCCTGCCGGACGGCCACGCGGACGGTTCGATTGCCGCGCGAACCTCGCCCGACAAGGGCGCAACGTGGGGCGACGAATTCGTTCTTGTCGAGCGTCCGAAACCGGGTACGCGCGGGCGCTATTGCCATCCGAGCCTGTTACGGCTGAAAAACGGCGACTTGTTGCTGTCGTACATCTACGCATCCGGTTCGGATCCCTTGTTCGGCCACAACTACTATCGCCGGAGCGACGACGACGGGCAGACGTGGGGCGATCAACTGATTGTCACGCCGAAGCCCGGCTATCACATCATGCACAACGACAAACTCGTGCAGTTGTCCACGGGCCGGATTCTGGCCCCGCTGGAATACCGCCAAGGCACATCGAGCGACGATCACGCCGGTTATGTCGCCTACACGTTCTATTCGGACGACGACGGCTATAGCTGGCATTCCAGCGACAACGTGGTGGACATGCTGCCCGTCGAAGCGCAGGAGGCCCATGGGGTCGAATTGAAGGATGGGCGCGTCATGATGCTCATGCGGACATACAGCGGCTACGTGGCCCGCGCCTATTCGGCCGATTACGGCAAGACGTGGTCGAAAGGCGAGGCCGTCAAGGAACTCCGTCTCCCGCCGAACAGTTCGGCGCTCAACGTCCAGCGTATTCCGGCGACGGGCGACTTGTTGCTCGTGCGCAGCAGCGACGGACCGAAGGAACCGCCGCACCGCCGCACGCCCTTCGTGAGCGTGTTGTCGAAGGACGACGGCGCGACGTGGACGGACGAGCGCGTGATCGCGGGCGATCCCGAAGACGATTACGGCTATCCGAGCCTGATGTTCGTCGAAGATCTCGCGCTCATCAGCTACCATCAACGCGACGGGCTGCACGTAGCGCGCATCGGCATTGACTGGTTCTACGGAAAATAGGCGCCCGGCGTTTACTGCTCCGCCTCTTCGATCAACAGGGGGAATTCGCTTACGCGCAATTTCGCGCTGCCGTAGGGAATTAGCGTGAGGTCAACCACGGGTTGGTTGCTTGCAACGGGACTTTTCGGCACGGGGCCGGCCGCGCTGTGTTCGATGATCCATTCCGGAATCATGCGGCCTTTTACGGTGGCCCGGACGGGCGCGCCTTCGGGCGAAAACGGGCATTCGCCGACGGGCGCATCTTCGAATTGGATCGAGGCGTCCGGATTCGACGTGTCGAGGATAAGTCCGTAGTTCCACGTCGTTGTCGGATAAGCCTCGTAGTCCGCGTGCGGCTCTTCGCCCGCGATCTTCTTCCAGTACTCGCCAATCTTCAATGAATACACGATCGGTCCGCGCAGAATCGAGACACTGTCGTTGAAGCGCCGTTCGACGCGCGCCTTCATCGGGAAATGCAATGAGAGGATGGTCTCGCCGCTCCATGTCCGCTCAACGACGTGGAATGTGCCGGGTTGCGCGGGCGCGGGCGCATCGTTTCCGACGACAACCGTCGCGCCTTCGGCCCATGCGGGGATGCGCAAATGGAGAGGAAAACGCCCTTCCGCCCGTACAGCAATGGCGACCGTGTCGCGAAACGGGTATTCCGTGCGGACCCCGATTTCCGCCTGTTCCGTCCTCACGGTGCAGGGCGCGTAGGCCATGGCGGCAAGACCACCGTCCGGCGATCGCATCCAGAGATGCGCCGCGAATTTCGGCCAGCCCTGGCTCAGGTTCGCCGTGCAGCAACCGTAATTCGGCTCGAGGCCGAAGGTGTTGGCGTGCGCGCCGTTCGTCGCGAACACGCGATCCTCGGAGACACGGCACACGACCTGGTTCGCCTGCTGATCGTATTGATGGGTCCACATGTCGCCCGAAAACGTTCCCGGCAACGCGTTGAACGCGATGCGTTCCAGACGATCGCCGAACGCCGGATCGCCCAGAATTGCCAGCAGATTCTCCAGCGAGAACATGTACTCGACCACGCTGCACAACTCCGAACCTTGCGAGGGATTCTTGCCCGCGTAATGTTCGTCGCCCGAAAAGATGCCGGTCACCTGCCCGTGATATTGATCGAGCATCTCCATCGCGCGATATGCCGAATCGCGGTCGGCGGCATCGCGCGACTGGCGATACCACACGACGCCCGCCTTCACCGCCATGGCGTTGTTGACCACGTGCGTGATCAACGTGCACTTTTCCGTCGGGACGCGCTCCGGAAATTTGAAGTCTTCGAAATGGGTCCGCCAGTCATAGCCCTGTTCCCTGGCCAAGGCGGCCAGCTTGAGGAGTTTGTCGTCTCCGGTCCGATCGTAAAGCCAATGCAAACTCAGCACAAGGTCCATCCAACGGCTCTGTCCCCAGACGAACAACGGTTGTTTCTTCAAGAGATCCGCGAGGCACGCCGCATTCTTCCGCATGGCCGGAATGACGCGCGGGTCGTTCGTGGCCTCGAAATATTGCGTCATCGCCTTCAATACGACGAAAGTCGGCCACGGATCCTTTGGTTGATATCCCTTGCTGGTCAACGGACCGAGCCATCCATCGTCCATTTGGTGCGACAGGATGTAATCCATCCACCGCGCGACTTTGGCTTTCAGCGATTCGTCATCGAGCAGGTACGCCAGCGGCACAACCCCGTCGAGCCAATAGGGACCGCGTTCCCATCCTTCCGCGCCGCCGCCGATCCATCCGCTGTCCTTGATATCCGGCCAGAACTCGTCCAAATGCCCGGAGAGGCCTCCGGCCTGAATCCGCAATTGATTCAGAAGCCAGCCCTGCGGACGCACCGCGCCCAACGGCAATGGATGAAAGGCAAGGGGCAGCAACTTCGATTTCGTCGTCATGGGAACCTCGCTGGTTGATTGGTTCGCCGCGGCCGACGGAAAACACGCGCAACAGACGGCCAACAGCAATGCACACACCCTTCGCAAGAGAGACATTTTCACGTATCCTCCCGCTTTCAGTCTATGCGCGCCCTGCACATGAAGCAAGATTCTGCAACGCGCGGCATCACGGTGGTAATATGGGGCAGCGAAAGGGAGAACGTGCAATGAACGGCGAAGACGCAAACGCATTCCTGGCGGAAAAGGCGCAGAGGACCGATCGGGCGCTCGAATTGTATCTTTCCACGTGGACGGCCGCGCCGGATCCGTTGCGCGAAGCCGTGCGGTATAGCCTGTTCGCGGGTGGAAAACGGCTGCGCCCCGCGCTGGCGCTGGGGGCATGTGAAATGGTTTGCGGC
Organism: Candidatus Hydrogenedentota bacterium; assembly: GCA_035450225.1. Lineage (NCBI taxonomy): Bacteria > Pseudomonadati > Candidatus Hydrogenedentota > Candidatus Hydrogenedentota bacterium. The sequence continues at coordinate 156,791 of DAOTMJ010000004.1, read as the reverse complement.
GACGATGCGCCTGCCCTGCCCGCAGCGTGCGCCCTTGAAATGATTCACACGTACTCGCTGATTCACGACGATCTCCCCGCGATGGACAACGATGATTTCCGCCGCGGCAAGCCGACCCTCCACAAAGTGGCCGGCGAAGCCACGGCGATCCTGGCGGGGGACGCCCTGCTTACGATGGCCTTCCACGTTTTGGCGCACGACACCGCGTCAAATGCCGCCGCGCTTCAAGTCATCGAGGAGATTGCCTGCGCCGCCGGCGCATGGGGCATGGTCGGCGGACAGATGCTCGATATGGCGCATGAAGGCGATCGCATCGGCTTCGAGGCATTGCGGGAAACGCATACGCTGAAAACCGGCGCGCTCATCCGGGCATCCGTGCGGGCCGGCGCCTTGCTCGCCGGATCGAACGCCCCGACGCTTGACGCCTTGACACGGTATGGCGAGGCCGCCGGTCTTGCTTTCCAAATCGCCGATGACATCCTCGATGTCGCCGGTTCCGAGGCGGCCATGGGAAAGCCCGTCGGCAGCGACGCCGCCAATGAAAAGGCGACCTATCCCTCGATTCTGGGCCTGGATCGGGCACGGCAACGGGCCGAGGAGGCTGTGCAACAGGCCTTGGACGCGCTACGGACGTTTGGATCCGAGGCGGATTCCTTCCGTGCCCTGGCGGCATTTATCGTCCATCGCGACCGGTAGCCGGAGCCCGGTTGTCTGCCTATTCAACGATAAACCCGTCTTTTTCGAGCAGTTTTTCGAGTTCGGCCTTGTCAATCTTCGCATAGACGGCGACACGATGCGACTCGACGGGCGAGAGAAATTTCCTGAAACGCCGGCGATGGAGCAAGTCGGCCAGCACGAGGGCGTCGTCGGATTCGACGACGTGCAGCGTGCGAAGGCGGACGCGTTTCATGCCGCCGCGCCAATCCTCGAGCGTGGTCATCACATTCGACGGCAGCGCGCCGCCCCGATTGTGCGCGATCAAAAACTCGACAAAGGCGTTCGCGTCATGTCCTTCCTGGATGGCCCGCGTGAATTGGTTTTTTTCGAGATGGTAGACGGTCGCCTGGCCGACGCTCGATCGCACCGCGAACTGGTCAAGCGGCACGGTCAACAAGGGATCCATGTCCTGCGTCGGCACGACGACGTCGAAATTGGGCTGCACGACGATCGTCGCGTCGTGCTGTGAAAACAGGCCCTCGAGTCCATCCGGCGGGCGTTCGAGCAGTATGTGCTCGCCCAGCGCCGTCAGCATGAACACGCTTTCCGCATCCTCTTCGGCGCGGTCCACCAATCCGAGCCAGACAAGCGCCGTTTCGAGCGCATGAACCAGACTCCGCTCGGAATGCGACAAGGCGCCCGGACTCGCGTAATGCCAATGCGCGCCGGCGCATTTCAGCAACGGCTGATCGTCTTCGGACTGGATGGCCAGCCCAAACCGCGCCACCTCGATCACCGAGTACCACGTGCCGGGCCTGAGTTCTTCCATGATACGGGCAATGAGCCGCCGCGGGCACGACTCCGTGTCCGACGAAAGCAGCCAGTCGCACAGAATTCGATGGCGCTCGATGGGACCCAGCGAGAGCAACGGCTCGAGTTCGCCCGCGCGAAGCTCGTTGTCCACGCGCGCGAGCCAGCCCACGCCTTGGGCCGCCCACAGGCATGTGTTCAGCGAAGGCTCCGTTTCTTCCGGGCAGATGTCCGCCAGCCGCCGCCGGTCCTCGCGGAACAACTCGCCATCGCTGCGCAACCGCGCGGGCCGCGCCGCCAACGCCGCCACAAGCCGGCAAATCATGTCGGTGAAACGCAGGCCGTTTGACTCGACAAACGCCGGCGTGCCGCGATGCGCTTTCGGCCGAGCCTTCTGTCCGGCGATGTGTCCGAGTGATTCGCGATACTGCCGGATTTCCGAGAGCAGCCCCGCCACGCGCACCAGACGGTCCTCGGCGTCGAACCGGAACATCTCGAACAGGGCCATCCCGCGGAACAGTTCCCACAGCGCCTGCTCGACCTCGTATTCCGAACCGCCGTGCGCCGCGCGTATCTTTGACACGGGCATGACGCCCTCCTTCGAGTTCCAGACGATATCGAACACTTCCCGCGCCGTATGCGAGAAACCGCCCGTTGCCACATAGGTGATGACCGAATCCGGGTGCTGGTACGCGCGAGCGACCAGCGACTCGACCAGTTCCTTTTTCGTGCAGGGGCTTTCAAGATCAAGGAATTCTTCGAGATGGCGGAATTCCTGCGGGCCGAGCAGTTTGACGTAACGGAACAACGACGGAATGTCGCCGTGGTTTTCGAGGCCAACGGTAATGCGTCCGACGGCGTTCAGACCCTCGGAAACGATCTTGATCTTCGTCAGGTCCGTAAAAAGAAACTTGTGATTGATGTCCACCAGATACTCGACTTCCTCTTCCGGCAAGTCGAGTTTCTTCGACAAGAATCGGACCGTCAATCCTGAACGGCTGTTGTTGGCTAGTTCGCGGGCGATCAAAAAAGCCGGACGACTGATGCCCTCCATCGCCGCGACCATACTTGCCGTATGCCGCATACCAAAATTCCTTGTCCCCTGAAACTATTCACCGCCGCGGGAAATCACGATGCGGGATTCCCGCGATGCCAAACCACCGAAAAACGCCCGAAAACTCCCGCCTTTTCCGAGTGATTCACACCAAAACACGCATCGGAACCGCGCAGGATAACCGTCCATATGCGCCCATGATCCCGAAACGGCGTTTTCGCGCAAATAGTTATTATAGCCGGAAAATCCCGTTCTGGCAAGCATAAAATGCAAACAACAATTCAGGCGATTGGGGTGCAGACCGTGTATATTTTCCGTCATTGCGCGTGCCGCTTCTCCCGTGACGGCGGCGGCTGTATTTCTTTTCCTCCGGGACGGGAACCGTGTGGATCGCCACGCCAAGCCGCTATCGGGGCATGTAGACGCTATGTTTTGAGCTTCCGCTTCAGTTGTTCGAGAAGGGAGACGTTGGCTTCGCCGAGGCGGTTTTCGATGCGGTTCAGCGTGTCGGCCCGCTGAAGATGAACCATTGCGGCGCGGGTTTCGGACTCGGACTCGCCGATGGTGTCGAGAAAGATGTCCGCATCCATGACCATCGCGCCAAGGCCGCGACACAGGTCGCGAATGCCCCGGTCGCTGCTGACCACGATAACGTTGCGCCGGTTCGGCGTTTGGTAGACGGTCCGTTCGATCAACGCGTCGGCGCTTTGATGGCCCGGGGAATACAATACCTCAAGCCCTTTGATGCCTTTTAGGGGCGGCGCCGGTTCGGCGCGGCGGCCGCACCCGTCGAAGATGATCTTGACCGTGTGGCCGGTGGCCACGCAAAACCGCCCCACGTGTTCAATGAGGGCGTCGCGGGCCTGCTCGAAACTTTCGATTGCCAGCGGGCGCAACCGCGTCGAGTGATGGATCACGTTGTATCCGTCCACAAAATAAACGGGTGCCATTTATTTGTCCCCCCTGTTTTTATATCTCCATTTCCCGCGCATGGCGAATCGGCGCTCCTCGATAACATGCCGGTCAGGAGATACGTACTTTCACAACCGCTTTGCGTACGCGGGTTATGCCGCCATGCCGGAGGCAGGGCGCGTGCGCGTCCTGGGGAAAGAACACACAAAAGACGGACGGCGTCAGCACGAGTTCGGCGGGTGTGGGCGTCAGCGCGAAAAACGCGATATCGGGCTCGTACGGACGGACGGTCTCCAGCCCGTCGGCCGGCGCCCATAGAATGGATTCCTCCCCTTCCAGGACCATCTGGATGTCCGCGTACTGGCGGTGCGCCTCGAACTGTTGCCCCTCGCGCGATTTGGTTTCATAGGATTGAATCATGCAATAAACATTGTCGCCGTCAATGTCGTGCCGGCCGTCGGGCGTCCCGGGCGCCAGCATTTCGAGAAAACGAAACGACTCCTCGAACCGCTCGTTCAGCCAGTAGTAATGGTTCCACCGGGACAAGACATCCATAATCATGCGTCGGTTCTCCTTCGGCAAGACCATACCGCAACGCGCAAGGTCGGCTCAAGCGAACGCATTCCGGGCATTGCGCTGTTTGCCCCATGCGGGATATAGTCCTTCCATGGCATTTGCGGCAATCGCTCAATGGAGATTATCAATGAAATCATTTCTCTGGTTTGCGCTTCCGGTATTCGCATGGGCCGGATTTGCATGGGCCGGATTTACATGGGCCGACGATGCCGCGGACAAGGACTATATCGCCCGGTTTGAAAAGGAATTTCCGAAGGCGGCTCAGCCGTCGTCGCTCGGGGAATACGCGACGGCGGCCCGGTACGACGAACTCTACATGGGCGGCAATCTCGACAAGGCCATTCAGAAGATCTCGAACGATTCCGGCGGCATCGCGTGGGGGTTGTCGTACCGCATGATGTCGTTGAACGACATGTACCGCGCTACGGGCGACGCCAAATATCTGCGCGCCAACCGCCGGTGCATCGAGGCTGCGCTGGCGGTTACGGACGACAAGATTGGCAAGTCCTTGTTCACGGGGCGTGTCGTGGCGGCGTGGGGTTGTGACAAGTTCGCCGAGCGCGGGCGGGCCGTCCACGCGGTTCACACGGGCATCATCACCGCGCCCATGTTCGAGTTTCTCTTGCTTGCGCGGGATCATGCGGCGTTTCTGGAGGAACTCGGCACGGCATTTCAGTCCATCGCGAAAGGCGCTACAGACGCGCTGGCCGTGCATGACCGGCAATGGCGCGACGGGCCCGAGGAGGGCGCGGGCCATTACATCGGCATGGACCAGGAAAACGTCCTCGAAAACAAACCGTTGCCGGGCAACCGGCTCAGCGCGATGGGCTGGGCCTTGTGGCGTTCGTGGCAATTGTCGGGAAATACCACCCACCGCGATCGCGCGCTGGCCCTTGGGCGCTACATCAAGAACCGGTTGTACGCGAGCCCCGACGGCGCCTATTACTGGAGTTACTGGTTGCCCCTCGATCCGGTGAAGGAGGAGCGCGCCCGCGAAGACGTGAACGGGGAGGACGCCTCGCACGCGGGCCTGACCATGGCGTTGCCGGTGGCGCTGGCGCACGACGGGCAAATCTTTACGGCGGACGACTTGCGGCGCGTGGGCGCGATGGTGATCCACGGCATAGCGCGGCTTGGCGGCGGTATTCTCATGGGCAGCACCACCGGCAGCCCGAAACTCGACCCCGGTTACGTCGGCCACGCCGTCAATTGGCTGGCCTTCGCGGATGCCGAGCCACGGGTGCGAGAACCCATTGTAGCCTTCTATCTCGTTTACAAAGCGACGCCCAACGCATACGAACTCGCGCGGTTGATCGGTTACATCAAAAACGCCGAGAAGGATCGGCAACAAAATTAGAAAGTCTTTTTCGTATATGTTACGATCCTGAGTGAAAAAAAGCAGGGGAGGATCGGAAACGAATGCCGAAGATTACGCGAGACGATGTCGAACACGTGGCGGCGCTGGCGCAACTTTCGCCGGATGAGGCCACGAAGGATCGCCTGATCCAACAGATGAACGACATTCTGTCCTACATGGACAAACTGAACGAACTGGACACGTCCGGCGTTGAACCGACGATGCACGCGATGCCGATGACAAACGTGTTTCGAGACGATACGGTTTGTCCGTCGCTCGATCGCGAGCAGGCGTTGAAGAACGCCCCGAAAACGGACGGCGAATATTTTCTGGTGCCGCGGATTCTGGACGTGGAATGAAAGAAGGATTACGGACAGCGGTCAAACCGGGTGGCGAGGAGGGAACGGCGGCGGGATCGGGCCCGTTTCCCTCCCCGCATTTTGCATTCAAGGTAAGAACTCATGGCTTATGAAGCGGTAATCGGTCTTGAAGTGCACGTGGAACTGAGCACGAAATCAAAGGTGTTCTGCGGCTGCAGCACGCATTTCAACGCGCCGGCCAACACGAATGTCTGTCCGGTCTGCCTGGGCATGCCGGGCGTGTTGCCGGTCATGAATCGTGCGGTGGTCGAATCCGCGGTCGCGGTCGGGCTGGCGCTCGACTGTACCATCTCGAAGTGGTCGAAGATGGACCGCAAGAACTATTTCTACCCGGACCTCGCCAAGAATTACCAGATCAGCCAATACGACTTGCCGTTGTGCCACGACGGATCCATCGAGATTGAGGTGGATGGCTCCCGGAAGCGCATCGGCATTACGCGGGTCCATATCGAAGAGGACACGGCGCGCAATGTCCACACGATTGGCGGCGAAGGCGGCGGCCCCGCACAGAGCGGGGTGGATTTCAACCGGAGCGGCGTGCCCCTGCTGGAAATCGTGTCGGAACCGGATATCCGCAGCGCGCAGGAAGCCTACGCGTACCTGACGGCGCTCAAGCAGATCCTGCAGTATCTGGGCGTCAGCGACTGCAACATGGAGGAAGGATCGCTGCGGGCTGAGGCCAACATCAGCATCCGGCCCGTCGGAGCGACACAATTCGGCGTCAAGACCGAAGTCAAAAACGTGGCCTCGTTCAGCGGCACGCAGAAGGCCATCGAATTTGAAGTGGCGCGTCAGCGCGAGGTAATCGAAAGTGGAGGAACGGTGGTCCAGGAAACGCGCGGATGGGATGCGGACCGCGGGATCACCGTGTCGCAGCGTTCGAAGGAATCGGCGCACGACTACCGCTATTTTCCGGAGCCGGACTTGGTTCCCATCGCGATTGACGAGGCCTTTGTCGAACGGATACGTTCCGCCATGCCGGAATTGCCGAAAGCGCGGTTCGGGCGTTTCCAGGCCGAGTACGGATTGAATGCCTACGACGCCGGCGTATTGACGGCCAACAAGTCCATGGCGGACTATTTCGAGGAAGTGGTGCGTTCGGGTGCGCCGGCCAAGCAGGCCGCAAATTGGATTATGGGCGATTTGCAGGCGTTGCTGGTCGAAAACAAGACGGATATCGCCGCGTGCCCGGTGTCCGCCGTGAATCTGGCCGCGATGATCGCCTTGATCGAACAGGGAACGATCAGCGGAAAAATCGCGAAAGAACTCTTGCCGGCCATGTTCGATACGGGCAAGGCGCCCAAAACGCTTGTCGAGGAAAAGGGGCTAGTGCAAATCAGCGATACGGACGCCATTGAAAAGGCCGTGCACAGTGTTGTGGCGGCCCATCCCGGTCCCGTGGCGGATTACCGGGCCGGCAAAAAACAGGCGATGGGATTCCTGGTGGGCCAAGTCATGAAGGCGACCCAGGGAAAGGCCAATCCCAAATTGGTGAACGAAATTCTGATGCGTGAATTGAATAACGGCTGAAGAATTGACGATTGCGGATCCGACGAATCCGACGGATCGGCCCGATCACGCAACCCGTCTTTATAACCTCTAAGGAGAATCGTTTGGCGCGACTGGTGCGGAAAAAAAAAGTAACGGAGCCGCCCGAATTTCTGACCAAGGCAAAGAGAATTGGCGAACTGGCGGCGGATCACAAGGCGATTGACATACGCGCGTACGATGTGCGCGGGCTGACGGTGATTGCGGATGCGTTTCTGCTCTGCAGCGCGGCAAGCGAACCGCAGTTGCGGGCCGTGTTCAATGCGGTTCGGGATGGAATGAAAGCGGCGGGCGTTTTGCCGCATCACGCCGAAGGCGGTTTTAAGGGCGGCTGGCTTGTGGTGGATTATGGGGACGTGATCGTGCATATCTTTCGCGAGGAAGCTCGCGAATTCTACGATTTGGACGGATTATGGGCGGATGCCCCTCAGATCGATCTGGATTTATTGATCTGAATCGTTCGGCCGGTTATTTTTGAGGATCCGTAAAGGATTTGGACAGGCATGACGCAGGAATTCAGACCTCCCGACAGGCAGACATTGTATCATTACCGGCTCGACCGGCTATTGGGAAAAGGCGGCACCGGGCAGGTTTATCGCGGAATTGACACCGAAAACAACCGCGTGGCCGCACTTAAACTTTTTTATCCCGCTTTTTTCCGAAACCGCCTTCACCTGCGCGATTTTGCGCGAAGCGTGGCGAAATTCCGCGCGTTTTCCCACCCCAATGTGGCCCAGATTTACGAGTTTCTACAGGGCGATGAAGGCGAATGCCTGGTGCTCGAATACGTGGATGGGCCGGATCTGAAGTGGTACCTTGACAATCGCCCCTGGAACCTGCAGGAGCGCCTAGTCATTGCCGCCCAGATTTGCAACGGGTTGCAGTACGTGCACGAGCAAGGCTTCACGCACCATGACCTGAAGCCGACGAATATCCTGTTCACCCGCAAGGGCATCGCGAAACTCGTGGATTATTCGTTGACCGGAAACAGTTATCTGTTGAGTTTGTTTGATTCCGGCCTGCACGAGCAGGTCACGCCGATGTACGTGGCGCCGGAACTGATCCCGCTGCCGTCCCGGCCCGCCGGAAAAGCCACCCCGCAAAGCGACATCTATTCGCTGGGCATCACCTTCTATCTCATGTTTGCCGAGCGCGTGCCGTTTCCCGTGGACAATCTCCAGCACTTGTATCAATGTCACTTGCGCGTGATCCCGGAGCATCCATCGCGGATCAATAAAAAATGTCCCCCGCAACTGGGGGACATCATCATGCGCATGATTGACAAGAAACCCGAAAACCGCTTTTTGGACTGCGATCACCTCCGCATCGCGCTGGCCGCCGTCGGCCAGAGCCGGATTTGATCCGTCAAAGGGTGGTGGTCGTGTCGGTTCCGGTATCGGTATCGGGCCCGAAGTGGACTTTCCAGGGACTTTGGCGCTGGGCCAGCAGCAGTTGATCCACGATCGAAACGACCCCGTTGAGTTTGATCAGCAGCGGAAGGCCGCCGGTAATGTCTGTGGTCGTCGCCGGGGCGGGTGTTTTAGTTACCGCATGCACATGCCTCATTATCATACCTCCTCCGTTGGCTTCCAGCGCGACTACAGTTGGCTGCTTTTCTGGAAGACGTAGGTGATGACCCGGTCAACCATCATAACACTGAAATTTACCTTGATTTCCAGCGGCGTCGAACCGGTCAGGCCGCCGATGGTGATGCCCGTGTCCGTACCCGTATCGGTTGTAGTCGCCACACGCGGCATACGCGTTACCACCCGATAGTGTTTCATGGCGCTCTCCTTATGACACGCCTCCCGGCTTTGTATCGCAACGGTAATCATACCGCTCCTGTCAATAATATACTCCACACCCCCCTGTCCGTTTCAAGTCTTTTTTTTCAATTGATGGCGACTCAATTCTGCGCTATCATGGCGTCGAGAGGAGGGCTTCATGAACAGACGCACTTTTTTGGGCGCGGCGACGGCGGGCGCGGCCGCCGCAGCGCTTGGAGCGCAATGGCCGGTCGCCGCGAAGGATAAAAAACCAAAAAACATCCTTTACCTGCTTTCGGACGACCAGCGGTTCGATACAATTCACGCGCTGGGAAATCCGGAAATCCACACGCCGCATTTGGATGCGCTTGCGGGGCGGGGGGTGGCCTTCACCAATGCATACATCTTCGGCTCGCATCACGGCGCGCTGTGCGCGCCGAGCCGCGCGATGATCATGTCGGGACGGCATCTGTTTCATATTGAACACCCCGACACGCTGCCCGAAAGCGTGCCTTTGCTTCCGGGGGTGCTGCACGAACGCGGCTATGCCACGCACGGCATCGGCAAATGGCACAACGGGCGCGGGTCGTTCAACCGGGCGTTTGCGTCGGGCAGCAGCATTTTCTTCGGTGGAATGAGCAACCAACGAGCCGTGCCGGTGCATGCCTACGATCCGACCGGCCGGTATCCGGTGGAGTCCGCGCATGTCGGCGATCGGTTTTCGAGCGAACTGTTCGCCGACGACGCCATCCGGTTTCTGCAGGCGCACGACGGATCCAATCCGTTTCTGCTCTATGTGGCGTTTACGGCGCCGCATGATCCCCGCACGGCGCCGGAGGCGTATCGCGCGTTGTACGATCCGAAGCGGCTTTCCCTGCCGCCGAATTGTCTGCCGCGTCATCCGTTCGACAACGGCGATCTCGAAACCCGCGACGAAAAACTCGCGCCGTGGCCGCGCACACCCGAAAACACGCGGTTTCAATTGGCCGAGTATTACGCGATGATTTCGCATCTCGACGAACAGATCGGGCGCATCCTCGCCGTACTCGACGAAACCGGCCTTGCGGAGGAAACGCTGATCGTCTTCGCGGGCGACAATGGACTCGCCGTCGGGCAGCACGGTCTTTTCGGCAAGCAAAACGCCTATGAGCACAGCATCCATGTACCGTTGTTGATGGCCGGCCCCGGCTTCCCTCGCGGGATGCGATGCGATGCGTTTTGCTACCTGACGGATACTTTTCCGACGCTGTTCGACCTGATTGGCGCGCCGCTTCCCAAAGGCGTGGACGGCAGGAGCCTGCTTCCGGCCTTGCGCGGCGAACCGGTCCGCGACGCAATCTTTTTTGCCTACCGCGACGTGCAGCGCGCGATTCGTGTCGGCGATTACAAACTGATCGAATACCAAGTCAAGGGCGAACGGCGCACCCAGTTGTTTGACCTTGCGCGCGATCCTTTTGAGACGAGGGATCTGTCCGGCGAAGCACGCCATGCCCGGACGCTCAAACGCCTGCGGGAACGACTTCGTGCGATGCAGCGCGAAACCGACGATCCCCTTGCGGGTCGTTGGTAAACGTCACTTCAGGCCGAGCACGTCCTGCATGTCGTACAGACCCGGCGGCGCGCTTATGACGAACCGGGCCGCGCGCAACGCGCCGCGCGCGAAATTGTCGCGGTTATGCGCGCGATGCGTCAGTTCGACGCGTTCGCCCTGGCCGATGAAACAAACCGTGTGTTCGCCCACCACATCCCCGCCGCGAATCGCATGGATGCCGATCTGCCGCGCGGGACGTTCGCCCACCATGCCTTGCCGGCCGTGGGCCACGTCGCCCGGACAGTCGAGACCCAGCACGTCCGCGATGCCCTCGGCGAGCCGGAGCGCCGTGCCGCTGGGACTGTCCTTCTTGAGGTTGTGATGGATTTCCGTGATTTCGACGTTGTAATCGAGGCCGAGCGTCATTGCCACTTCCCGGGCAATCTTGAAGAGCACATTGACGCCCACGCTCATGTTCGGCGCGTAGACGATCGCCACCTTGCGGGCCAGTTCAATAAGCTCGGCTTTGTATTCGACGGACAGTCCCGTGGTGCCGATGACGCACGGCTTGCCGGCCTTGGCCGCGAGTTGTGCGTTGCCTACACAGGCATGCGCCACCGTGAAGTCAATCAGCACGTCCGACTTCGCGATTTCCGCCGCGCCGTCCGCCGATATTTTAAGCCGGCGGGGCCGGCTCGTCTCGGCCCCAATGAAAATCTCTGAACCCGCCAGGGACATCTGATCGAAAGCGCCGCCGATTTCGATGTCGGGTTCGGCCGCAGCCAGATCCAGGATGCGCCGCCCCATCCGTCCACATGCGCCTGCCATACAGATCTTCATGGTTTGCCCTCCCTGTTCAAATGGTTCACCGTTCACCATGAACAGTATATACCCTTTGGGAAAATAACGCGAGAGCCGATCGGTCAGCCGGAGTCGAGATACCGTTCGAGCAGGCCGTTGTAGGCGTCCACGCGGCGGTCCCGGAAGAAAGGCCAAAGGCGGCGCACCTCCTCCGTGCGGTCGAGATCGATTTCGGCCGTCAGCACCTCTTCCCGATCCGGCGATGCCGAGGCGAGCAGTTCGCCCTGCGGACCGGCGATGAAACTGCTGCCGAAGAACAAAATGCCTTCCCCGGGCCGGCTGGGGTGCGCCTCGAACCCGACCCGGTTGGCTGCGACGACGGGCAAATGGTTCGCGATGGCGTGCCCGCGCTGTATGATCAGCCACGCCTCGCGCTGGCGCGCGCGTTCCTCGTCCGAATCCTCCGGAACCCATCCGATGGCGGTGGGGTATATCAACATTTCCGCGCCGGCCAGCGCCATGAGCCGCGCCGCTTCGGGATACCATTGGTCCCAGCACACGAGCACGCCCAACACCCCCGCGGAAGTTTGGATCGGCTTGAAACCCAAATCACCCGGCGCAAAATAGAATTTTTCATTGAAGCCAGGATCTTCCGGAATGTGCATCTTGCGATACAGGCCGGCGATGCTTCCGTCGCGATCAAGCACGACCGCCGTGTTGTGATACAGGCCCGGCGCGCGCTTTTCAAACAGGGACGCAACCAGCACGATGCCCAGTTCGCCCGCCAATCCGCCCAGCCGGTCCGACGTGGGGCCGGGAATGCTCTCGGCGCGCGCGAAATGGGACGGATCTTCCGTCTGGCAGAAATACGGTCCCGTGTGCAGTTCCTGAAGGACGACCAACTCCGCTCCGCCCTCTGCCGCCTCGCGGATGCCCGCGATCGTTTTGGCGATTGTGGCCTCTTTGTCGTCGGAGCATGCCTGTTGAACAAGGCCCGCCTTGATCGTCCGGCTCATGGCAGGGCTCCTTCCGGGATTTGCATCGTCACGCAATGCAACGCGCCATAAATGACGACCGGCCCGCGGCTGTCCACGCCGACGATTGCGCGCTCGGGGAAACAACCGGCGAGGATTTGCCGGGCCTGTTCATCCTGGGGAACTCCGTAGGACGGCACAAGAACCGCGCCGTTGATGATCAGGAAATTGGCGTAATTGGCCGGCAGGCGATCGCCTTGTGCGTCGAAAATTGGCGCGGGCATGGGCAGCCGTTCAAGCCGGTACGGTTTTCCGTCGAGCGTGCGAAGGGATCGCAATTCCTCCTCGAGCGCCCTGAGGCTCAGGTAACTTTCATCGGTCGGATCGTCGCAGCCGCAATACGCAATCGTGTCCGTCGAACAGAACCGCGCCAGCGTGTCTATGTGCGAATTCGTGTCGTCGCCGGGAATGTGGCCGTTTCGAATCCAGAGGATGCGCTCCGCGCCCAGATACCGGCGCAGTTGGGCGTCAATCTGCCGCTGGTTGTAGGCCGGATTCCGGTTGGGCCAGAGCAGGCATTCCGCTGTCGTCATCAACGTCCCCGCGCCGTCCGACTCGATCGATCCGCCTTCGAGGACCAGCGGCAGCGTCCGCACGCGCGTTTTTCCGAAGGCGCCCGCTTCCGCGAGCCGCCGCGTGAGCAGGTTGTCCAAGTTTCCCGGATACTTGAGTCCCCATGCGTTGAATGCAAAATCCAGAATGACCGGACGGCCGTTTTTCAAGACGGTTATGGGTCCGTGGTCACGCGCCCAGATGTCGTTCGACTCGATTGGATACAGGCGCACCGAGTCCATTCGCGCGCCGGCGCGCCGGACGATGTCGGCGGTTCGTTGAACATTGTCGGTTGCAATCAGGCAAATTTCACGGAGGCTGACTTCGCGCGCGATGCCCGCGAGCGACGCTTCAATCCAATCCAAGCGTCCGCGCCAATCGCCTCCCGCGTTCGGCCATGTCAACTGTACGCCCGCCTGCGGTTCCCATTCCGCCGGCAGCCGGACGGATGCTTTCTTCGCCATCGTTATTTGATTCCTCCGCACAATCCACCGGACCATTCGGAAGAAGAATACCAAACATCCAGGGCCAAGCGCGAAGAAGGCGGTATCGGATTTTTCGCCGTTTGAAGATTTGTGTTTTGTGCGGGTGGTGTGGCATACTGGCGCCCAATATGGCTGCTGTTCAGGCGGCGCGGCGGCGCCAAGGAGCGTTTTCCCGCCGGCCTGTGTACACCAGAAAGAATGGCCACTCGCCCGCGCCAAAAGGCGCTTATGTTCGTGTATGCTTCCCTCTTTGCCGGTGTTCAGCAGGCAAGATTCCACCTTGACCGGAGAGTCTCCGGCAAACGAAAGGGAAATAACCATGACTTTTGAAGAATTCAGTATCGATCCGCGCTTTATGAAACTGCTCAAGGCGCAGGGTATCGTCGAGCCGACACCCGTCCAGGAACAGGCCATACCGGTCGCGCTGGAAGGGAAAGACCTTCTGGCCATCGCCCAGACGGGCACGGGCAAGACGCTGGCGTTCGCGCTGCCGTCGTTGACCCGTCTCGCCGGATTGCCCCGGACGAAAAACGCCATGCTGGTCCTCGCGCCGACGCGCGAGCTGGCCATTCAGGTGCATGCGGTCATCGAACCGCTGGCCAAGAGCGCCGGTCTCAACGCCGTGTGCGTCTACGGCGGCGCCGGCATGGACAAGCAGGCCACCGCGCTGCGCCAGGGACGCACGGTGGTTGTCGCCACGCCCGGGCGCCTGCTCGATCATTTCGGGCGCGGCAACGTGCGCTTTGACCATCTTGCCATTCTCGTGCTGGACGAGGCCGACCGGATGCTGGACATGGGTTTTCTGCCCGACATCCGCCGCATCCTCGACAAACTCCCGAAAGACCGCCAAACGCTGTTCTTTTCGGCGACGTTCCCGCAGGAAATCGCACGGTTGGCCGCCGACATGCAGCAGTCGCCCCAACGCATCGAGGTGGGGACCATCATGACGCCGGTGGACAGCGTCCGCCAGCAAATCTACACGGTCAGCGCCACTTCGAAAATCTCCCTGCTCACCAAAATCCTCCGGGATCCGGCCGTGACCTCGGCGCTGGTCTTCATACGCACCAAGCATCGCACCGATCGCGTCGCCAAGGCGCTGCACCGGGAAGGTTTCAAGGCGCAGGCGATTCATGGCGACCGTTCCCAAAACCAGCGCCAGCATGCGCTCGACGGGTTCCGCGAAGGCCGGTACAAGATCCTTGTCGCGACCGACGTGGCCGCGCGCGGACTCGATATCCAGGGCATCAGCCATGTAATCAATTTCGACATCCCCAAGACTGCGGAAGAATACATCCACCGCATCGGGCGCACCGCCCGCGCCAGCGCGGAAGGCGACGCGATTACCTTCGTGTGTCCGGAAGAGTTCATGGACCTAAAAACGCTCGAAAAGGCGCTCGGCAAGAATCTGCCGCGCGCGGAATGGGAAGGCGCCGTGCCGGTCATTTCGCTGTTTACCCCGGAATCGGAACGCCCAAAAGTGTCCCGCGGTTCGCGTCGGCGGCACAGTCTACTGCGCCGCCGCTGATTTCCGCCATATCCGATTCGTTCGGATTCGGCCGTTCCGTTGACAACGGAGGGGTTGCTGGAGGACAATAGATTGCGGAAAGGGTTCCCCCATGGCACGAAACATTCAAGGCGACCGGGAAATCCCAAACGTCCGGACGAGTTCGGAGGAAATAGCGAACCAGCTTTCCCGGAAATTGCTTCAGAAGGAATTTCCACCGGGATCCAAATTGCCGCCGGAACGTGAATTGGCGGTACAGTTCGGCGTGGCCCGCAATGTCGTGCGCGAAGCGATCAAGCGCCTTGAGGCGATGGGCGCCGTGCGAAGCTGGCAGGGGTCGGGCGTGTATGTCCAGGACATCGAATTCCTGCGGGGGATCAGCATATTCGACACGCTCATGCGCAACGAAGACGGCTCGGTGAACGTGGATTTCCTGCGGCAAGTGCTGGAATTTCGCGGATATTTCATGCGGCTGGTGGTGCGCCTTGCGGCCGTCCGGCGCACGGATGAAGAACTGGCCACAATCAAGCGGCTCTTCGCGGAATGGGAAATGTCACGGGACAACCGGGAGCGTCAAACCGAAATCACGCAGGAAATCTACCGCGCCTGCGTCGAGGCCACCCGCAACGGCGTATGCCAGGCCCTGTTCAAATCGGTCGAGCGGGTCAGCGCGGAACTGGTCAGTCTCGTGGTGCAGTCCGTGCCCGATTTCCAGCAACGCCGGAAGGCGTATCTGCGCCTGATTGACGCCCTCGAACAGAAAGATGCCACGCTGGCCGAACTGGCGGTCGTTCGCTTCATCGAGGCTGTCGAGGCGTCGCTGAACCTCGGGCAGACGCCGACCGGCCTCATCCATTCCGCCTCCTAGCGCCCGAAGCCGCCGCGCCCATGCCGGACACCAAGGACAAACTCAAGGAACTGCTTGCAAGGCACGACCTCATGACCGGGGCCGAATGGGGACGCAAGCGCGCCGAACTCGAGGAACGCCGCGTGCGCGGCGACTTCGAAATAGATCGCATTGTGCCGGGCGAGGTTGTCGGGGACGGAGAAGACCGCTTCTATCGGGTCGTAACCGAGTTCCCGCCTGAAACGCAACAGGGCGGCCTTGCGCTCGGCGACGTGCTGGAAGCGATTCCCGAACATGTTGCCTTGTGCGCGTGCGATCCCGATTTGGACGATTTCGACCCGGCCACGGCCCTCTTTCTCGATGTCGAGACGACCGGATTGGCCGGGGGCACGGGGACGGTGCCGTTTCTCGTCGGCGCGGGTTTCTTCGACAACGGCGTGTTCCGTCTCGAACAGACCTTCATGCGCGATTTCGACGAGGAAGAACCGATGTTGCGCTACCTGGGGGCACTGTTCGCGCGCGGAACTTCCATTGTCACCTTCAACGGCAAGAGTTTCGACGTGCCGCTGCTGCGCACGCGGTTCATCGCCCACCGGCTCCCGTTTCGGCTGGACGGGATCCCGCACTTCGATTTGCTCCATGCCGTGCGGCGTATCTGGAAACTGCGCGTCAAGGATTGCAGCCTGGGGAATATCGAACGGGCGGTGCTGGGTCTCGAACGCCGCGGCGACGTGCCCGGCGCGGACATCCCGCTTATCTGGTTCGACTACCTGCGCACGCGGGACGCGCGTGAACTCAAGCGCGTCTTCTATCATCACCGCATGGACATCCTGTCGCTGGCCGCGCTTACGGCGCGCTTGTCGCGGGGGCTGGCCGCGCCCGGCAGGGAAGGATTCGACCACGACGAGGATCGCCTGTCCGTTGTGCGCCTGCATTTTCGCCAGCGGCGTTACGACAACGTTATTTCGCGTGCGGAACAATTGTTGTGCGGCGAGCCGGACCCGGTTCTGCGGCGCGAATGCCTGGCCATGCTGGCGTTTGCCTGCAAGCGCCGGCAGGACTGGGAGGGCATGGAAAGCGCGTGGGACCGTATGGCGCGCGAATTTCCGTTCGATCCGCTCCCGCGGCTTGAACTTGCCAAGCATTACGAACACCGCGCGCGCAATCTGCCCGAGGCACGGCGGGTCTGCGAGGAAGCCATCGCCCTCTTGGGCGCTGACGAGGATGATCCCGCAACCCATGCCATCCGCCAACGCCTCGAACGCATTCGCCGCAAACTGGCCAAAGGCGGTGAATTCGACTTATAACCCGGCGCGGCCGTCTGTTTCGGGCGTGACAAGCGCCTCGAAAATCTTCTGGCGCCGTGTTTTGCGCACCAGGATTTTGAGGGACGCGACGGCCAGTGCGTCGCCGCCGCGCAGCGGGACGTGTACGCTGGAAGCGATCCAGTCGGCAAATTGCGTGTCCGGCGGCGTGTCTTCGCCGAGGGTCGGGTCCGCAAAGACCTCCCGAAGCCGTTCCATCTTCACGCCGCCGCCCACGACCCAAGAACTGCCCGATGGCACGACATGGCGCGGCAAGCGATCGAATTCGTCCTGAATATCCCCGACGATTTCTTCCAGGATGTCTTCGAGCGTGACGATTCCACGCACAGTGCCCTTCGAATCCCGCACCACGGCCAAGTGAACATGCTCGGACATCATCCGGCTGAAGGCATATCCGATGGAGGCTTCCGGGGCGACGGCAATCAGGGGACGCAGAATGCTCCGCAGCGTCGGCGCTTCCGGATGGGCCTTGGCCAGAAAGACGATTTCCTTGAGATTGACATAACCGATGATGGACTGCGGATCGCCGGGCCGTTCCGTGACGGGAAATCGCGTATAGCCCTCGAGATGGACCTTGACGAAGTGTTCTTCGAGAGGCGCGTCGGCGTCGAGTAGGGCGATATCCTGCGCATGGACGAGGATGTCGGCGATACGCGTCTGAGTCAGTTTGCTCGCGCCCAGAATAATGCGTTCCTGTTCCGAGCCGATGACGCGCTCGGTGCGCAGCATATGCGCCTGCGCCCGCAGTTCCGCAAGACCGAGTTCGTGCCGTGACGCCGTTTCATGCGGCATTTTGCGCTCGAAAACGCCCACCAGCGCTTTCGTGGCCCATTCGCAGAAGGCCATGGCCGGATACACCATCATTCCGAACACCCGCATGATCGGGCTGAGTTTCAGGCATACCCATTCGTTGTTGCGCAGTCCGACCGTTTTCGGAACCAGTTCGCCGAAGATGATGGTCGCCGCGGAAAGCGGCACGACCACCATCGCGATGGCAAGGGCGTCCGAGATCCCCGCCGAAAGACCCAGCGCCGCTTCGATATGCGGCGAGATGCCCTCTTCCGCGCCGGACCCGCCCGTGGCCGCGGCAATCGCCCCCACAACGGTGATGCCGATTTGAACGACCGCGAGACTCGCCTCCATGCGGTCTTTCATGGCCAGCGCCGCGGCCGCCCCGGCGCGCTTGCGCTCGGCCAGCAGTTTCAGGCGTCCCACGCTTACCGATGCCAGCGCCAGTTCGTAGGCGGCAAACAAACTGTTCAGCGCCAGCATCGCGAGTATGATCAATAATTCGATCCAGCCCATGCCCGTTAGTCTACCTCATGTGCGGCGCCTGATTCCTCGTACAGGGACAACCTCCGCTTTGGCGACAGAACGCGGGCTTCATGCTCAAGCGTTGGACAAGCCTGAAACCTTTGGCGTCCTTCGCCGAATGTGGGTTTAGACAGCCGCCATCCACGTTTTGCGCCAACCAAGGGACTGACACAATTTTCCGGCGCCCATCGCTTTCAATATCAACAAATTGTTATTTTTTCGATTGACAACCGCAACATATTGTGGTATTCTTGCCTCGAATGGTGATGGGGTCGGCCGTGAACGACTGGAGGAATGTGTCTATCCCATTTCATGGAAACGAGTTATGACTCTTGACGACATCTTCTTTTTGAGTCGCGATGCCATGGTGGTGACTTTGCTGGCATCGGCTCCGATGCTGCTGTCGGGGATGCTGGTCGGGTTGATCATCAGCGTGTTCCAGTCGGTGACGCAAATCCAGGAAATCACCTTGACGTTCGTGCCGAAGATCGTGGCGGTCATGGTGGCTTTCGTCGTGTTTCTTCCCTGGATGGTTTCGGTGTTGTTGGATTTTGTCGAGCCGTTGTTCGGCGGATTCGACAAGCTGGTTCAGTAACAAAGAGAAAGGCCTGTGCGTCCGCGCCTGATTCATCCCCGCGGAGCGCAGTCCGTCGTTTCGAGGAAGGCCCTTGATTGTTTATGAGGTGGAGATCGTCAAGCTGTTCATCCTGGTGATGGCGCGGGTGAGCGGATTGATTGTGTCGGCGCCGGTGCTCGGTTCGGCGAATTTCCCGGCGATGGGAAAGATCGGTCTTGTCGGGCTCACGGCGGCGCTTATCGCCCCGACGTTGGCGCCGCTGCACATGGCCATCCCGGACGATCCGCTGGCGTTCGCGCTGGTTGGGGCGGGCGAGTTCCTGATAGGGCTGTTGATGGGATTCGTGATGACGATTGTGTTCGGTTCGATCCAAGTGGCCGGACAAATCATGGATATGCAGACGGGATTCGGCATGATGAACGTGTTCAATCCCGCGCTCGAAACGCAGTTTCCGATCTTCGGTTTCTTTCTGTTCATCGTGGCGGTGCTGGTGTTGCTCGCGACGAACGGGCATCACCTGATGTTGCGCGCGCTGGCCTCGACCTACGATCAAATCCCGCTGGGCGGTTTCGTGCTGCGTCCGAAACTGATATGGGAAGTGAGCCAATGGGGCCGCGCGATGTTTTACGACGGCCTGATGATCGCGGCGCCGGTGGGCGCGGCGATGTTGGTGGCCTATGTCGTGATGGGACTGGTCGGCCGCGTGGTGCCGCAGATCCAGTTGTTCGTGGTGGGATTTCCCGTGACGATCGCGCTGAGCCTTGTGGTCGTCGCGGTTTCGCTGGAACTGTACATCGGTTTTCTGGACGGAATGTACGGCGAGATGTTCAGCAATGTTTCTACGGTAATTCAAGGCATGAGGCCCTAGGCAATGGCGGAGCAATCGGGCGGCGAAAAGACGTTACCCGCGTCCCCGCAAAAACGGACGCGCGCACGCGAGGAAGGCAATATCGCGCGCAGCCAGGATTTGTCGGCCGCGGTCGCCTTGCTGGCGGCGGTGGCGGCGCTGCGTTTTCTGGGCGCGCCGATGTTCGAGCGGCTCGTCGCCGCGACCCGTTACTATTTCGACCACGCGGCGTCGCTTGACCCCGGCGTCCAGTCCGTGCAAAGCCTGGCCCTCCAAGGGACGCTGTGGATCGCGCCGATCGTACTGCCTTTCATGCTGGTGATGCTCGTGGCCGGCGTGTCCGCCAGTGTGCTTCAGGTGGGATTTCTGTACACGACGAAGCCGATGACGCCGAAATTGTCGAAACTGAATCCAATCAAGGGCCTGTCGAATTATTTTTCACTGCGATCGTTGGCCGAACTCGTCAAGTCGCTTCTCAAGGTGGGGCTGGCGCTGTACATCACCTGGATTACGGTGCAGGGACATCTGGACGATTATGTGAACCTGATGGGGCTAACGCCGCTCGCGCTGCTGCCGGTGGTGGGCGCGATGATCGCCACGCTCTGGTGGCGGATCGCCCTTGCCCTGCTGGTCCTTGGCATTCTCGACTACGGGTTTCAGTATTGGCAGCGTGAACGCAACCTCATGATGACCACGCAGGAAGCCCGTGAAGAATTGAAGGAATACGAGGGCGATCCACGCATCAAACAGCGTATCCGGCAGATCCAGCGACGCATCGCGATGCAGCGGATGATGGCCGAAGTGCCGAAGGCGGACGTGATCGTAACCAATCCGACGCGGTTTGCGGTTGCGCTGCGGTACGACGCGGCGGAGATGGCCGCGCCGGTCGTCGTGGCGAAAGGCGCGCGGATCCTGGCCGAACGCATCCGCGAAATCGCCATGGCAAACGATGTGCCCATCGTGCAAAAACCCGAATTGGCGCGCACAATATACCGAACGGTCGAGGTGGGCCATCCCGTGCCGGAAAACCTGTTCCGCGCGGTGGCCGAGGTGCTGGCCTATGTGTATCGCATTGACCGGCGGGCGGAGAAAATCCGCGAACGGAACCGGCAATGGAACGAGGCGGCGGCATGATAAGAAGTTAGAAGTTAGAAGTTAGAAGTTGGGAATTTGGCGTTTGGAGTGGGCGAGTGGCGATAGGACAAGTCGAGACGCAGCGTCCGTGGAATTTGGCGGACAATCAGGATGTCGCGCTGGCCGTGTGCGTGATCGGCATTCTGGTCGTGCTGGTCATTCCCATCCCGACATGGGCGCTCGACATCCTGCTGACCGTCAACATCTCGATTTCGGTCGTTACCCTGCTCGCCACCATCTACCTGCAACGCCCCGTCGAATTCGCCGTGTTTCCCTCGATGCTGTTGATCCTGACGCTGTTCCGCCTCAGTCTGAATGTGGCCTCGACGCGCCTGATCCTCGCGAACGGCTATGCGGGCAACGTGATCAATGCGTTTGGAAGTTTTGTGACGAGCGGCAGTTTCGTGGTCGGAGCCGTCATTTTCCTTATCCTTGTGGTGATCCAGTTCGTGGTCATCACGCGGGGCGCGCAGCGCATTTCGGAAGTGGCCGCGCGTTTTACCTTGGACGCCATGCCCGGCAAACAGATGGGCGTGGACGCCGATCTGAACGCGGGCCTCATCACCGAGGCCCAGGCGCGTGCGCGCCGGCAGGGGATCGAGCGCGAGGCGGACTTTTACGGGGCGATGGACGGCGCGACGAAATTCGTCCGCGGCGACGCCATTGCCGGGTTGGTCATCACGATTGTCAACATCATCGGCGGATTGATCATCGGCGTGCTGATGCGCGGGCTGCCGGTCACCGACGCCTTGCGCGTCTACACGCAACTGACCATCGGCGACGGCCTCGTCACACAAGTGCCCGCGCTGGTCGTTTCGACCGCGGCGGGCCTCATCGTGACGCGCACGGCGACCGAGGAAAACATGGGGGTGGACTTCGGGCGCCAATTGACGCGATACCCGCGCGCGCTGGGCGTGTCCGCGGCGATGCTCGCGATTTTCGGGCTTGTGCCCGGCATGCCGACAGTGCCGTTTATGATTGTGGCCGGCTTGCTGGCGATGGGCGCCTATCGCGCGAACGAGGCGTTCAAGGCGCGCGAGGCCGCGCAACTTTCCAAGGAACTTGCCGATCAGGAAGCCACACGCGCAGAGGCACAGCCCCGCACGGAAGATTTGTTGACGATCGATCCGCTGAAGATCGAACTGGGCTACGGACTGATTGCCCTTGCCGATCCGAAACAGGGCGGCGATCTACTCACGCGCATCCAGATCATCCGGCAGCAAATCGCCACCAAACTGGGGTTCGTCGTGCCGGTCATCCGAATTGTGGACAATATGCGTCTACGTCCGAACGAATATCGCGTGCGCCTGCGCGAGGCCATCATTGGCGGATACGAATTGCTGCCCGAACATTTCATGGCCATGAATCCCGGCCTTGCCGAAGAGGAGATCGAGGGGGTTCCGACGAAGGAACCCGCGTTCGGCCTGCAGGCCACGTGGGTCGCCCGTGCCCATCGCGACCGGGCCGAGCGTCTCGGCTACACCATCGTCGAACCGACCGCCGTGCTGGCCACGCATCTCACGGAACTCATCACGGCGCACGCAAGCGATCTGCTCACCCGGGAAGATGTGCAGAACCTGATCAAGCATCTCAAGGAAACGTCTCCCAGCGTGGTCGAGGAATTGCTGCCGAATCTGCTGACCCTCGGCGAAGTGCAGAAAATACTGCACAACCTCCTGCGCGAGCGCGTGTCCATCCGAAATCTTGAAGCCATCCTGGAAACGCTGGCCGATTACGCCCCGCGCACGAAGGATCTCGACATCCTGACCGAGTATTGCCGGCACCGGCTCGCCCGCGAAATTTCCGCACAGTACGCCGACGAAGGACGCGTGTTGCACGTCGTGACGCTCGATCCCGCCGTCGAGCGCGAGATCCTCGACGCGGTGCGGCAGGGCGAAACCGGGGAATACGTGCCCATCGCGCCGAATCGCGCGGATCTCATAGCGCGCAATGCCGCGCAGGCCGTGCAGCCGCTGACGCTGGTGGGACATGAGCCGGTGGTGCTGACATCCGCGCCGGTGCGGCGGTATTTCCGGCGCATGGTCGAACGGCGCATCCCGAAAATCGTCGTGCTTTCATACAATGAAATCGATCCCGAAGTGCAGGTACAGAGCGAGGGACAAGTGAGTGCATAACATGGAACGCAAACTGCACACGTTTACCGCCGGCACTTTCGACGACGCCTACCGGCAGATGGTCCGCCAACTCGGCGAGGACGCGATCGTCCTGAACACGGCCGAAGTAAGGGAGGGCGGTCTGTTCGGCCTGTTCGGACGCAAGGCGATTCAACTGACCGCCTCGCCGCCCGCCAAGCCCCTCGCACGCCCGAAGAGTCTGGCCGAAAAAAAGTACTCCGCGCACCAAACGGCCGCCGGTTCCGACGAGGCCATGCGCGAAACCGTCGCGTTCTTCCGCCGGCTTGCGCAACAACGAGCCGCCGCCGCCACGCCCCGTCAGGAAACCGCGGCCGGGCCGCCGGGCAAAAAGGAGCAAGCCCCGCCGGATCTGCGGCGCGAAGTCGAGGAGATGCGCCGTCTGCTGCAGGTGCTGGTCGCCGAGACACCCTGTACGGAGTTTCCGTCCGATTTCATTCCGCACTACCGCCGGCTTGTGGATAGCGGCATGGGACGCACGCTGGCGGCATCCCTGATGGACGCGGTCGTGGGCAATGCCGACCGATCGATCCTGCGCAATCCGCGCGTCTTCACCGAACGGCTCCGCATGGAAATTCAAAAACGCGTGCTGGTGACACACGGCCTGGCGCGCGCGGGGGCGGCCCGGCGCGTCGTCGCGCTGATCGGCCCCACAGGCGTCGGAAAGACGACGAACCTCGCGAAACTCGCCGCACTGTTCGCCATCCGCGACCGCGCGCGCGTCGCCATCGTCACGCTCGACACCTACCGCGTCGCCGCGCCGGAACAGTTGCGCGTGTACGCGACCATTGCCGGATTGCCCATGCGCATCGCCAACGACGCCAGCGAATACCTGATCGCGCTCGAAGCTTTCGCGGACTATGATTTCGTGTTTGTGGACACGGCCGGCAGCAGCCCGTTCAACGAGGAACAGATCCGCGAGTTGAAATCGGAATTCGACGCCGCGCCGCCCGACGACGTCATGCTCGTGCTCAGCGCCGGAACCTGCGCGGACGACCTGCGCGCCATCGCCGCGCGGTTCAATTGCCTGCGGCCTTCCTCGCTGCTCTTTTCAAAGCTCGACGAAACGGGACGCTTCGGCGCCCTGTTCGACTTGGCGGCCGAAAGCGGCCTGCCCCTGAGTTATTTCAGCACGGGACAAAACGTGCCCGACGACATCGAGATCGCCACGCCCGGCAAGGTGGCGCGGCTGCTGCTCGAAGAAGGAGATTCCTGCCGTGGATCAAGCGCACAATCTGCGTGAATTCGTCCGAAAACACCAGAACATGGCCCGCGTACTCGCCGTGACCAGCGGCAAGGGCGGCGTTGGCAAGACGACGGTGAGCGTCAATCTCGCCATCGCCATCGCCCGGCAAGCCAAACGGGTCATCGTGCTCGACGCCGATCTCGGCCTTGCCAACGTCGAAGTGTTGATGGGCCTCAATTCGTTCCACAACCTCCAGCACGTGATTGACGGCGAGAAACCCATGCGCGACATCCTTATGAAAGGCCCGGCGGACATCCTGATAGTCCCCGGCACTTCCGGCCTCGCCAAACTGGCCGATCTCAACGCGCGCGCGCGGCAAAACGTGCTGGACGGACTCCATGATCTTCAGGAGATGGCCGATTTCGTCATCATTGACACGATGGCGGGCATTGGCCAGAACGCCGTGCGGTTCGCCGCCGCCGCGGACGAAATCCTGCTCGTGACAACGCCGGAACCTTCCGCCATCGTGGACGCCTACGCCACGATCAAAACGATTGCCGGCATCCGCGAGGATGCTTCGTTCCGGCTTATCGTCAACATGGCCGCAAGTCCACAGCAGGCCCTCGCCGTCATGACGAACCTAACCCGTGTCGCAAGGCAATACCTCGGCCTTACGTTGTCGTACCTCGGCCATATCCTGCGCGATCCGCATGTCACCCAGAGCGTCATGCAGAGCACCCCCTTCACCATCGCGTTTCCGGCGTCGCCTGCGGCAAAATGCGTTCAGGACCTCGCTGGAAAGATGGTCCGCCAACGCGCCGAAGCCGACCGCGCCCGCAGCGGTTTCTTCCGCCGTTTCGCCCAGACCCTCGGTCTCGCCAGCAACGCCTGACGCGGAAACTCCATCCGCCGCGTGTGTGTGTTGTAGACTTTTCAGGATGCTGCTATAATGCGCTTGGTTGAATTATCGCGGAATTGGAGGAACGTCTTATGCATATTGGTATGGTGACCAAGCCGGGGCGTCCGGTTCCTTCGTATTCGGCTCAGACGCCGGAAAAACTGTATCAGGAACTGTGGGGATTCGTGATGATATTCCTGTCGGTTGTGGCGCTTTGGCCACGCAACAAGGCAACTGCGGCGCCGGACACCGAATAAACCTTTCGCACCGGCCCATTGGCGGTCGAGCGCGTATCTTTCGCTGTGGACAAGGTGGGCGTTGTGGATCCCGTGGACTTCTCCCGAAAGGCGAATAACTTTCCACGTCCATAAAGTCTATATCGTCCGCGTTGCGGCAGTTTCTTCCTACCTTGTCGCGATATCGCGAATACGGGTAGAGAGACAAGCCTTTTTATTTCAATGTGTTAGAGTTGCCTTTTCCCAGTGGCACGCCGGTTGCGCTTTCCGGGCAATTGCATCGGGAGGGCCATGGGCAAATGACGGCACACGTGTCGGCCATCGGGACGGACTACCGGCGTCCGGTAACGGCGTTTTCGCCCGCAACGGCCCTGCGTTCCTCCTCGACGACATTCCAAGACCTTTTGGATCGCATGCAGGCGCCGGATTCCTCGAACAAGCCCCCCCTTGGCGAATACACGGTCAGGGCGGGCGACACCTTGTCGGCCATTTGCAGCAGGGCATTGCGGCAACAAGGCATGAATCCGTCCCAACAGGACATAGGCGAGGCGGTCCGTAAAGTGGCCCATGCCAATCGCCTTGCCGATGCAAACCGCATAGCCATCGGCCAGAAACTCGATCTGTCGCCGCTGAATGCGGCGCCGCCTTTGCCGGTGGCCGTGCGGGCCGCACCCGCGAAAGTACAAGCGCCGCCGAGCGACGAATTGACCGCGTTGATCCAATCGCTGGTAGAGCGCCGGACGGCCTCCGCGCCGATCCGATCCGTAAAGGCGATTCTGGACGGGCCTTTGCAGGTTTCATCCGGTTACGGAATGCGCTCCGATCCGTTCACGGGCGCACGCGAATGGCACGCGGGCATTGATTTGACGGCCCAGGCGGGTACGGCAATTCATCCGGCTGAACCGGGCCGGGTTGTCTTCAGCGGTTGGCAGGCCGGGTACGGCAACACGGTCATCGTGCAGCATGCGGACGGCGTGCAGACGCTTTATGCGCACAATCAGAAAAATCTCGTGCGCAAAGGCGACCGGGTTACGGAAACGACCCGCATTGCGAAGGTGGGCAGCACGGGACGGGCCACGGGCCCGCATGTCCACTTCGAGGTTCGCCGGGAAGGCGTCGCGGTGAATCCGGAGACGTACTTGTCCGCCGCGTCAATACAAATAGCCAAGGCCCCGTAGGGCTTCCACGTCCTCGGCGGAGAGTTTGGATTCGCAGGCTTTGCCGCGGGGATGCGCCTTGTCCCATTGATCGATCATTTTGCGAAGGGCGGCCACACGTTCGGGGTGTTTGCGGGCCAGGTTGCTTGACTCTTTCGGGTCTTCGGGCAGATAGAACAAATGGGCGCCGCCGCCGATAATCAACTTCCAGCCTTCGTGGATGATGCCGCGTTTCTGGGGACCACGGTTGCGCAACAACGCCCTTAGCAACGGCAGCCGGGGTACCGCGCCGCCGTAGGTTTCGACATGGCGAACCGTGGAGGGACCGGGGGGATCAAGGAGCACGTTCCGGCCTTCCATGCCGGGCAGGGGCGAAAATCCTCCCATACCCAGCAGCGTCGGCGCGACGTCGAGCACGCAGACCGGCGATTTCGACCGGCCCGGCGCGATGCCGGGGCCGCGCAAAATAAACGGCACGTGCAGGTTGGTCTGAAAGATGCGCCGTCCATGGCCAAGATAGTTGTGCTCGAATAGGCTCTCGCCGTGATCCGCCACAAACATGACGAAGGTGTTCTCGCCGGGCAGCGCGGCAAGGAAACGTCCGATGTGGTAATCGGTAAAGGCCACTTCCGAGGCATACTTCGCGCGTACACGCTCGCGCGGTTCGAGACTGCCGGGCGATTGGCCCAGCACGTTGAATTTCTTGTGCATTTCATAGGGCGCGTGCGGATCCGAATAGTGGATCCACAGGAAAAAGGGCTTGGCCGGATCGCGCTGGCCGAGTATCTCCAGGCCGGCTGCGGTGACCTGTTCGGCGTTGCGTTCGCCGAGCATGAATCCCCAGCGTTTCTGCTCGAACTCGTCGTTGTAGACGTCGAAACCGCGATCGAGACCCGACAGGCGGCCTTTCAGGGGCCAATTGCTTTGAACGCAAAACGTCTGATAGCCCGCCTTTTTGAATACTTCGGTGATAAGCGGTTTCGTTTCGGGCATTCGCAAGCCGTTTTTGGTTGTGCCGGTCGTCCGGGGATACAAGCCGGAAAACATGCAGCCGAACGAGGGAAGCGTCAGCGGCACCTCGCACACGCAGTCCTCGAACAGCAACCCTTCTGTTGCAAAGGCGTCCAAGACTGGCGACGAGGGATGCGGATACCCGTAGCAACCCAAGTAATCCGCGCGCAACGTGTCCACGGACAACAGCACCACGTTCGGCGCCGCAAAGGCGCCGGCAAGAACGGCAAGAAAGCCAATCGTGTTCATGGATGGGTCAATGCGCTCCGTTCGTTGGTTCAGGGATTGAGAATGGCGACCGGGATGGTTGCGGTCAACGGCTGTTTTTGTCCATCCTTGCGCATGGGAACCGGTGAACCGTCCTGTCGGTAAGCGGTCAGATCAACATGGTACTGGCCCGCAGGCGCCTGAAACGGCGCATCCACCTGAAGCGACCAAACGCCGTCGCCCGCCTTTTCATCGGGCGCCTTGCCGTCGTCACGCAGTTTCAGTTTCACCGCGGGATCCTCGCGTACCACGCCTTCGACGCGGTGAATGATGTTGTGCCGGTCCGAAACGCGCACGGTAATCACGGCCGTCTCGCCCGCCTTGAGTTCCGGGGGGGTCATCGCCGGTTCGAGCAATTGGGGATAACGGCCGACCGTGGAACAGCCGCAGCATAAGGCCGCCAGCGCCACGACCAACAAATATTTTGCCGATGCCATGTATTGTTTTCTCCCGGCGGAACGTCCACAGGCCCGCCTTGGTTGCCAGCCTATCCCACGCCCCTCGTGTCTGTCAACTTCCCATGCCTTCCAAAGAAGCGCAACGCCGATTTACTCCCCGTCGAGGATAGAATCGGGAGTTGCCGGAAGGGCTGAATCCGGGACAAGACACTCAACGCCAAAAAGGACTTCACCCGCCGGATAAATGTCCTTGACGTTCTTTGTGTCCTTTTCCCATGGACGTTTTAATCGCCAACGGTTTACGTGGCGGTGAGAACCAATAGCCAATCATGCACTTCCGGCGGGATGGGCGGGCGCCAGTTGCCTTCCGCGTCGGGTGTGACGTCGCCGATGGGATGATCCGTGCCGGTGCAGGGGTCGGCGTAGTAGGCCCGATAAGCCACGCCGGGTTCAAGCCCCTTGACGAGTGGCGGATCCCATGCCATCGGGGTGTAGATGACGCGGAGTTTTCCGGGAATGCCGGCGGCGGTGCAGGTGTAGGGGTTCTCGCGTTTCCATGCCGGCTCGACCCATTCGGGACGACGTTCCATTTCCCACCACGGAAAACGGCGCATGAAGGATGCGCCCCACGCCGCCTGTTTCCCGCCGGGAAGGAGCATCGCATCCCGCCACGGCGTGTTGCCCCAACAGCGCCCGTGCGGCGACGGCCCGTACGGGTTCTCGCGCGTGCTCATCTGCCAGATGCCGTTCGCGCCGTAGGTGTAGCCCGCGACGCCGTTGAGCGCGGACACGTAAAAGCACAGGCGCTGGACGTTCTGCCAGCAGCGGCCCAGAATGCCTTCGTAATTAACCTCGGAATTGACCACGGGCATCGCGGGCGTCCGCCCCATGGCGGCAATGACCGTTTCGGCGGTCGGGGCGACGCTGTCGAGATCGCCGTGGCCGGTCTGCAACATCTCGAAATCCATCAAGGCCGGGTCCTCGACTTGTTCGCGTCCATACTGGGTCGGATGAATCGAAATGAGATTATGGTGGCCGTCAATTTCGCGGACATAGGCCATCACATGCGTCCATCCGGTTTTCTGCGCGGCGGCGTCTTCCTTGGGCGTTTTCGATAGGTAGTAGGCCATTGTCCCTTCGCCGCAGATGCACCACGCGACGGGATACGCGCCATATCGCGCCACAAGATAGCGCCAGTAGCGTTTGATCCGTTCCTCGCCGATCCGGGGCATGTAGTAACCCCACATTCCGACGATGCACGGCATGAGGCCGGTGTCGGCCAGATGGGCGATTTTGAGATCGGCCATGTCGAAGTAGGCCGGATTCACGCGCGCGAAATCGGCGGCGAACGGAAACCCCGCCTCGTTTCGCCCGCGCGCGTCCCACGCGTCCATGTCGGGATAAGGTCCCGCGATGATCTGGACGACGTTGAAACCTTTTGCGACGCGGTCGGCGGCCAGCATCTGAAATCCGTTCGGCCAGTCGAGCCGTTGCGACAGTCCCATCCACCACGTGTCGCCCATCCAGAAGAACGGCGTACCGTCGGCGTGTTCGAAATGGCGTTTGTCGGCGGCGACGCGCAGCCGCCCGTGACGGTACAACGGGTTTTCGCCGGTGTACGCGCCAACGGCCAATTTCCCCGAAACGCCGTGCAGGCCGCGATCGGCAGCACGTGAGCATTTCGTCTCGAATGTATACTCGCCAACATCCGGCGGACTGAAACGAATCGCCCAACGGCCTCCCCCGCGCCAAAACGCGGGAATCTTGAAAGTCCGCCCGTCCGGGTGGTGGAACACGCCCTCCATTTCAATTTCATTGTAGGGATCGTCGTACCGGGCGCTGCTTGTGAACGTTATCTCGCACACCTGATTGGCCGTTGCGAACAGTTGCATCGAAACTTCCTCCCCGCTGAATCCAAGGCCAACGAGCCATATGGAAAAGGCCAGTAAAGTCATCTTGTCGAACCGGGTTCTTGCCGTTCAGGCGGAACCCGCCTTACTCCGGTTTGTCGCTTCGTTTGAGACGCTCGGCGATGTCCTTGTACATCGGGTTGAACATGCCGACTTTCCGATACGCCTCGCGGGCTTTTTCAAGATGGCCGGCGGATTCCCACGCGACGCCCAGCGCGTACATCAGCGCCACGTTGTCGGCGTCAATCCATTTGCCCGTCAGCAGTTCTTCAAGCACCTGGGCCGATCGCGCATAATCTTTCAATTCAAACAAGGCCTGTCCGAGCAGCGCCCGCGCCGCATCCGACTTGGGATCGTCGCCGCCGACCTTGGCGGCCGCGCGCGCGGTTGCCGGCCAGTCGCCGACGGCGGCATACGCGACGGCGGCCGGATAGAATTCGCCCGCTTTTTCATGGGAAGCGGCGGCGGCCGCCTTGTTGCCGGCCTTTGCAAACGCAGCGGCGGCGGCGTGGTGTTCGCCAAGGGCCGCATAGGCCTTGGCCGCGTCTTCCCATCGCCCGATGGTTTCGTAATGTCGCGCAAGCATCCGGCGCGCTTCGGGTAGGCAGCCCGCGTCCTGAAGGCAGCGCGCCGCTTCCTGGAAAAGGCCGGCTTGCGCGAAAAGTTCGCCCGCCTTGGCGGATTGTCCCGCGGCCCGGTACAGTTGGGCGGCGGTTTCGTTGCGTCCTGCCGATTCGAAACACGGCGCCAGCGCCGCCATCAGGCCGTTGCGCCGGTCCGCATCCAAGGCATTCAGGGTCGTCTCGGATTGCAGCCATGCATAACAGGCTTCCACTGTCGGCATGTCCGGCGTGGACGACTTGAAACATTGCTCGAACAATTGAGCCGCGCGATCAGTCTTGCCCGCGCGTGCATGGGCGCCGGCCGCGCGGGCCATGTCGCCCGCCTTTTCATACGCGGACGCCGCGTCGGCATACTGCCGCAATTCCTCGAAGAAGCGCGCCGCCGTCGCGTAATCCCCCTCCTTCAGCAAAATCGCGGCCGCCTTTTGCGTTTCGCCCGCCAAGGCCCATTGTTGCGCGGCCGCACGCCGGTCGCCCGCCTTCTCGTACCATGCCGCCGCCTCGCGCGGCTGGTTCACGGACGCGTACACTTCGGCGACCCGGTCGTAGGCCTTGGCTTTCTTGAGCGGTTCAACCACGCGTTCGACATCGTGCGCGGCTTCGAGCGCCGCGATATGCGCGGGGATTTTCTCCGGTTTTTCGATGCGGTCGTCGGCCGAAAAACTACGCTTCCATGTGCGATGAATCCATCGGTGGCGCAATTCCAGAAAAAGGGCCGCGAGAATCAGAACAAAAAGACCGGCGAGTCCCAGTTTGTAGGCCGTAAGCCATTCTTTGGACGGCATCGGCCAATCAAGCCAATAGCATACCCACAGAATCGGCCATTCGAGCCATTTGTTCAAAAGATCCCAAAATACGCTCATCGTTTCCATGGGCGCCTCCGAACGTTCACGCTTCGGGCCGCAGCACCTGCACGCTTTGCGGGGAAATGTCCAACGAAAGGGAACCGTTTTTCACCACCGCCTCGCGATCGTCCTGCGGATCGTGGTATCGCGTGCCGTCGAGGCCGCTAAGGCCGGACACGGTATAGGTCATGGGTTCCAGCGATTCGTTGACCACGATCAGCCATACTTCGCGTCCGGCGGCCTTGGGCAGCACCCGGACCGTGCGGTCCCCCGAACCCCATGTGGGCGCCCGTTCGACGCGAAGCCGCATCCGCCCGTCCGGCGCCGAAAGCACGGGCTGCAAATCGGCCAGTTCGCGCACGAGCTTCAAGAGGTCCGCCCAGAGCGTCCCGTCGCGTTTCGTATAGGCCGTGCCCCAATAGAGGATTCCCCGCGCGCCGTGGACGATTGCATCGTATGCCATGAAGCGCGACTCGGCGAACGTCGGAACGCGCATCTCCTCGATGGATTTCGGCGTGGGATTTTTCTCCAGGTCGGACCACGCAAACCCCTGCAGCACCATCCAGACAGGCTTGCCCGGCGCCGCATCCTGCATGCGATCCGTGTAGGCGCCGACGGCCGCGATCGATCGTTCCATCAGGTCCGAATGGCCGGTGCGGTAGGCCGGAACCGGGTAGATATCGCAGCCCACGATATCCGCGCCCCGGTTGAACGCCGCAAGTTGTTCGATGCTGTTGCGCGGCGCATGATTCATCCATACCGGGTGTTTCGCGTCCAGCCCTTTCAGGCGATGGTAGCCTTCGATCATGCCTTTGCACATCATTTCGGAACGTTCCTGGGCGTTGGAAATATTGAGTTCGGGATTTGGCGGTTCGACGCCCAGCATGCGCCAGATTTCGTCGGCCATCCGTTCCGAGGCGGCAATCGCGCCCCTGGAGAAAAGCCGTTTCGAATCGGCCTGCATGCCGCGCAGCCGTTCCTTTAGAGCGGTATCCTGCAGCGCATCAATCCGTGCCCGCTGCTGGGCCGGTTCCTGATCGTGCCGCCACTGCATCGCGCCGTACCAGCAATTCCACAGCGCCTCGTCGGGGACTTCCCATGCCAGCAGCGCCGGATGTCCCGCGTAGTCCGCGACAAGCCCTTCCAGCGCCTTTTCACGCGCCTTGCGGTCCACGCTGAAATCAATGCTGGCGCCGGTGTTGATCCACGCATGCAGGCCAAAGGACGCGGCCCGATCGAGAGCCTCTGCTTTGGCGGGCGTTTGAATCAGGTTGAATCCCGCGTCGGCAATCTGACGCATGATCGCGTCGTCGGCCGGGTTTTCGTAAATGCCGAGCACAAAGGTCCGTTTCCCGTCCACCACCAGCATGCGATCCTTCGCGATTTCTGCCGCAACTCCCGCGGAAGCCGCCGACACGGCCATGCCCATCACTCCCAACGCCAGCCAATAGTGCATGATGCGCTCCCTTTCGGCGGATTGTCCCGCCCGTGTCTTTCCTCGTTACGGCACCGGCATCAATTGCCGGCGGCGCGGCTCTTTCGCAACCGGCGCCTCCAGGTTTTCTATCGTGGCCAACACAAGACCGGCCGTGGCGTCCCACGTCTGCGTGCTCGTGTGGCCGCGATCCACCGCCTGTTTCTTTCGCAAACGGCCGTACGTAAACAGGCGGCGAATGGCGCCGGTCATTCCGGCGGTCGGCCGGGAAGGATCCGCGGCCCACACACCAGCGGTGTCCTTGAGGTCGCCCATACACGCCTCCGAACCAAACGGCGCCGTCACAATGAATTTTTCCGGAAGCCCTGATCGCCGCAAGGCTTCGCGCGCCTCATGCGACGCCGCAATGACGGGACCGGGCGGCTGGGTGTCCGCGCGCAGGCGCGGCGACAGGCCGAATACCACGGGAATGATCGGCGTGTCCGTCTTGTCCGTCAAATCGAGCGGACGCCGGATCACGCAATCCAGAATGGCGTCGAAGGGCGCCGCAGTTTGCGATCGCTCGCGCAATCGCGACAGAAACATGCCTGCCATCGTCCGGTACAGAAACCGCGCGCCCAAGCGCGCCACCTGGATGCCGTCCAGCACCTCGAGCGACGCCGGGCGGCGGCTCCACCCCAGACCGGTCCGGTAACTGGGGCAAACCCACACGATGTAATGCCCCTGCGCGGCGATGCGCCGCAACACCTCGTGCATATACCGTTCGGGATCGCCGGCTTTCGGATCCCGCCAGTCACGCCCGCAAAATGCCAGTATCCGTTTCATGAAAATATCGTAGCAGAGACACACGCCGTCGTGCGATGTTTTTCGTCATGGCGTTTATACCTACGGCGGCGCGCCGTGCGGGCTTTGCTATTGCACCGCGAGATCCGCCCGGATTTTTTCGATGCGGCGCATCAGGTGTTCGGCCTTGCGGCGGAGTTCGTCATCGTCTCGTTCATTGGCCTCGCGAAGGGCCGTTCCGAGCGCCCGTCCCAGGGAATCGAGCATTTCGTTCATGGATGCGCGGGCTTCGGCGCGCGTCGGCACCCGCGTCGTCAATATGACGCGGCGATCCGTCGAAATGCCCAGCGCGCGCGCCTGATGGGGGTCCACCGGCAATGGATTGAACACGCGAAAAAGTTCGTGTTTGGCCAGAAAATCGGTCAAATCGCCCTCATCCACGTCTCGACAGTCGGGAAATTGCCGCAGATACGCGAGCAGGCGTGAAAGCGGAACGATGGGATTCGATACCTGCTGAAGGTAGGTCAGGCAGCGTTGTTCGACCGTTTCAATCTGCATGCGCGATACTCCAACGACACTATGGAACAAAAAAAACGGGCAAGGTCACGGGGCGTCACCCGCGGGCCGCAAGCACGGCCCCGGCGAACTTTTTCGCGTTTTCCGTCATGCCCGCGAAATCACGATTGGCCAGCATCTTTTTCGTCACCAGATTGCCGCCGACCGCAAGGGCCGACGCGCCTGCCTTGAGGAATGCGCCGATGTTTTCGAGTTCGACACCGCCCGTCGGCACCAAGGGAATCTGCGGCAGCGGCGCCTTGACGGCCTTGATGTAATCCGGGCCGCCGATGCTCGCCGGAAACACTTTCACGAAATCGGCGCCCTGTTCCCACGCCGCGAGGATCTCGGTCGGCGTGTACGCGCCGGCAATCATCGGAACACCGTACCGCCGGGCCATCCGAATCGTTTCCGCCGACAGGGTCGGGGAAACGACGTATTCCGCGCCGGCCAGGATGGCCATCCGGCAGGTTTCGGCATCGAGCACCGTGCCCACCCCCAATAACACATCGGCGCCGGCCAGTTTGGTTGCCGCCGCCTCGATACACTTCAACGCGCCCGGCGTCGTCATGGTGACTTCGATGCAATGGACGCCCCCCGCCGCAATCGCCTCGACCACCCGCACCAAATCGTCGCCGCCCGAATCCGCCCGCACCACCGCAATGATGCACTGGTCCAAAATGTATTGGACCGCCGCGTGTTTTTCCATGATTGAATCCTCCGTCGAACGCCCATTTCAACACAGGGCCGCCCGTCGAATCAAGGCCGCCGTCCATAGTGCAATGGGCATTTCCCGCCCTCGCCGTATGCGTCATCGCGTTTTCCCGAATGGGGCATTGCACGATGTGGCGCACATACGGCTAGAACAGGCATTTGGATTTCCAGCACAATTAGATGCGTTCGACCCGGCGTTTTCGATCAATCCCGTTTGGAAGGGCCGCGGGACTTCTTTTCGGCGTTTCCCGCCAAGCACCGGGCGATGATGACCTCGGCGTCCTCCGGCGACACGTTCGTGAAACGAAGCGGTATCGCGGCGCATTCGACGATCGGGCCCTCTTTGCATTTGCCGAAGCAATCCGCCTTCTTTATCTTGACCGTCGCCTCGATCCCCTGTTCCTCGACCAGTTCCTTGAGGCGTTCCGCCACCTTTTTGGCCCCCTTGTCCTTGCACTTGGATTCCCGGCAAACAGTAATCACCCACTTCGTTTTTTTCTTTTTGTCGCCCATCTGTTCGGCCTTTTGCCGCACGGCGGCCAACGCGCATTTTGGTTGTTCAGGTCTCATTATCTCAAAAAGACTCCTTCTCGCCCAATTTTTTTCAACGATCCCGGTTGAACGACACGAACCCCCACAGGTAAAATCGCGCTTTGGATTTGTATGGGGATTCCCGTTCCGTTTTTTACGGGATTCCCGTGGTTCGGCATTCAACCGTCAAGGAAAGGACCAAGAGAAGGAACGAAGCGCCATGCGAAATCGAAGCATCCAATGTTTGTTGTGGGTTCAATTCACGATCCTGTTCGCGCCGTGGGCCGCCACGGCGTGGGAGCATCACCCCCTGTTGACCAAACCCATCCTGTCAACCCTGTCCGAGGTTACGGAAGCCGCCCCCGCGCCGGCCACACCCCTGGAAACTTTTCTGATGGATGTGGAAGCGGATCTGGCCGGACTGTTGGAGGCGGAGGAAACATGGGCGCGAACAAACCTGGCCTCCTACAAGCCGCGTCCGGATGCGCTGGCGTTTGCGGCCACGGGAAATGCCGGCGACATTCGCGATCGCTTTTTCAAGGCCATCCGCGTGAACCCCAACATCCGCACGCCGCTCTACCTGAGTCCGCTGGCGGGCGTTTCGACCGCCTCCAAACGCCGGCTCGATCCGGGCGAGGTTTCCATTCTTCGGGACACCTCGAACTTGTCCATTTTCGATTTCGTCGCCCTGGATCCGGGCGAACCGGCCGGCGCGGCGGACGTTGTCGCAACGGCGAGCAACGAACCGGACTATGGCATGGACATCGGGCTTTTTGAAGACAACGGCACGGAATTCGGCCTCTATTACGGGTTCGGCGTGCAGCCGTTCGGCAATCCGGGGCTTGATTACGGTTCACAGGCCCCCTTTCACATGGGGTTCTATCATGAATCGCCCCTTGTGTTCCTGTTCGCTTCTTTTTTGAAAGAATCCTATCCGGAATACCGAATCCACCTGTTCAAGTCGCTGTCAAAATTCGCTTTCGATCGCGGCCATGACTATTGGGGCTGGCGGTTCATGGGATGGGGCCTCCATTACCTAGGCGATTTATCCATGCCGTATCACACGACGGCGCTGCCGGGATATAGCACATTGCGGATGCTGTTCATCAATTTGCTGGACATGCTCGGATGGTCCACGCCCAAGGACCATGCCGTCCAACTCTCCTCGAACCGCCACGTGGCGCTGGAGACCTTCGAGGGGATCGTCATGGAAGACGCCCTGCGGCGGAACGACACGCAGCAGCCCATGCTCGCCGCGCTGTTGCAGCCGAGAACCGTCCCGGCCTATGCCGATTCGGTTCCCCGCGCGCGGATAGCCAAGGCCTCGCACGACATGAACCTCAAAATGGACAAGGCCATTGTCCAATACATGCCCGCGCATTTCGTGAACGATCCGCTCATCGAACTCGGCAATCTGCCCGTCCGGTATCAGATTGTGGAACTGATCGAATCCGCCCATGGCGCGGACGCGGTAACCCGGCTCGAACAATTGCAGGCGGAAGCGCTCTCGTCGTTCGCGATCCACGGACGCGGTTATGTGAAAGCCATCCGACAACCTGAAAAACAGGACGGCGCATCGGATTCCGCGTCCGCTCCGCTGGCGGCCTTTCTCGCCTCCATGGCGCGTGCGGCGCTGGGCCTTTGACGTTCCGGCGCGCCAGGATCGCCTCCTGAGCGCCTCTTCAGGGTCTTGTGCTTTCCGGCCGGCGTCTCTTACAATCCGATTTTGGAGTGCGCATATCATGTATTGGAGGTTCGTCATGCGACAAACGGTGGCAACGGCGTTGGCGGCGTGTGCATTGGCGGGGACGGCGTGGCCGGGTCTCGCCGAGGAAACGGCCAAGGCGTCGAAACCGCCTTTGCGCATCAAAAGTTTCGCGCAGGAAATCGCGGTCTTTTACGATGAAACAAGCGGGCTTCCAGACGAAAAAATTCACGCCGTGGCGGGGTTCGACGCAACGGAACCGGGCGGGGGCGCATCCCCCGTCCGCCATGCGCTGACCGCCGGGGGCGTGGCGTCGTTCGACGGTGCGCGCTGGCGAAAAGTCGAGGGGCTTCCCGAAACGGGCATTACGCACATCGCCGTGCACGGAAATCACGTGTTCGCGGTTGATCGCGATGCCGTTCATTGCCTTGGCCCGGATGGGGAAACGCGGCAGATGCCGCTTCCGCCGGACGCAAAGATCACGTGCATCGAACCTTCGGAACATCATGTGTGGCTCGGAACGGAACAGGGACTGTGCGTGTGGTCCGGCGACTCGTTCTCGCCCGTTGAAGAACTGAACGCGCTGCTACGCGAGGGAACCCGCATTGCCGCCGTGAAGGCGCGCAAAAACGCCGACGCCGGCGAGGGTGTCGCCGTGGCGGCGTCGAGCGGACTGTTTTTGCGGGAGATGGGTTCATGGAGGCGCCTGTTTCCACAAGAAGGCGCGCGGAGTTGGACGGCGGTGGACGTGCGCGGCATCGCGTGGGACAGCGCGGGCGGGCTCTGGTTCGCGAGTCCGCACGGGGTTGGGTGCCTCTCCCGCGAGGGACAATGGAACCTGTACACGCCGGAGGACGGCTTGCCGTACAACGATTTTACCTTCGTGGCCTCGGCGCAAACCGGCGAGCGGAGCGTGTGGTTCGCGACGACGAAAGGCGCCATCCGTTTCGACGGGAAATCGTGGGAATACCGGCAAGGCCGGCGGTGGCTGCCCGCCGATCACGTGTACGGAATATGCCCCGATCCGGACGGCGGCGCATGGTTCGCCACGCGCAACGGCGTCGGCCGCATCCAGCGCAAACCCATGACCCTCCGCGAAAAAGCCGCGTTCTACGAGGACGAAATAGACAAATACCACCGACGCACCGAATACGAATACGTGCTCGAGGCGCGCCTCAAACGACCGGGCGACAAGTCCGAATCGAAACTGCACGACACCGACAACGACGGCCTGTGGACGAGCATGTACGGCGCGGGCGAATGTTTCGCGTATGCCGCAACGAAAGATCCGCTCGCCAAAAAACGCGCCCAAAAGGCGTTCGAGGCCTTGCGCTTTCTGCAAACCGTCACGCAGGGCGGCGATCCGCCCGCCCTTAAGGGTTTCGTCGCGCGCTGCGTCCTGCCGGCGGACGGGCCGAACCCCAACGAAACCGAATATACCCGCGAACGCGACGAGCGTATTCGCAATTCATCCGACGCCCTGTGGAAAATCATCACCCCGCGCTGGCCGCTCAGCGCCGACCGCAAATGGTATTGGAAATGCGACACGAGTTCGGACGAACTCGACGGACACTACTTTTTTCACGGGCGCTATTACGACCTCGTTGCCGACACCGACGAGGAAAAACAGCGCGTGCGCGAGGTCGTCGGCGCGCTGACCGATCACTTGGTCGAGCACGATTTCAACCTGGTGGACTGGGACGGCCAGCGCACCCGCTGGGCCGTGTTCAGTCCAAGCCAGCTCAACCGGAACCCCCTGTGGATGATCGAGCGCGGACTCAACTCGCTCAGCATCCTGTCGTATCTGGCCACCGCGCATCACATCTGCGGCGACACGAAATACCGCGACGCGTTCGACATGCTCGTGCGCGATCACGGTTACGCAATGAACCTCATGACGCCCAAGATTCCCCTGGTCGTCGGCGGCGGAAACCAGTCCGACGATGAAATGGCCTTCATGAACTTCTACAACCTGATCCTCTACTCGCACGATCCCAAGGTCACCGAGATGGCCCGCTATTCGTTCAAGCAGTATTGGGACGTTGAAAAACCCGAACTCAATCCCTTCTTCAATTTTGCCTATGCCGCCATGGGATCGGGCGCGAGTTTCAGCGACCAGTATCAGACCGTGGATCTGTCGCCGGACGGCGAATGGCTTGAGCAGTCGGTCGAAACCCTGGTGCGTTTTCCGCTCGACCGATGCAACTGGGCGCATGAAAACAGCCACCGCAAGGACCTCGTACCGTTGCCCGCCCATGTGCGCGAAGGGCGCGAGGCCCGCGGAAAAGGCTTTCGTCGCAATGGATTTGTCCTGCCGGTGGACGAACGCCACTTCAATTACTGGAACACCGATCCGTGGCAACTCGACTATCCCGGCGACGGACGCGAACTGGCCCACGGCGGCGTGTTCCTGCTGCCCTATTACATGGGCCTTTACCACGGATTCATCGCGGAAGAGTAATCAGCGATCCGTCGCCAAGGGCGGCTCGATGGACAAGGCCGAGATTTCCGCGCGCTGTTCGGGCGTCAAGGCAAGGTCGAGAAATTTCAGGCAATCCGTAAACTGCGCCATGTTTCGCGCGCCGAGGATTGGCGCCGTGACGGCCGGATGGCCCGCGACCCATGCCAACGCCAGCGGGGCCGGCGAATAGCCATGCGCCGCCGCATAGTCCACGAAGCGTTGGGCGACTTCCGCATAGACCGGCGCCTTATACCGCTCGCGATACATGTCGCTTTCGTGCAAACGGCCCGATTCGCCCCGCAGGTACTTGCCCGTCAACACGCCCGCCGCCAGCGGATTGTACGGAAACACGGCCACGCGCTCGGCCAGCGCCAACGGGAACAATTCGACTTCCGCCTGCCGCTTGATCAGGTTGTACATGGGCTGCATGCACACGATCGGCATCAGGTTGCGGGCCGCAGCACAATCCAGGGCCTTCATCGTCTGCCATGCGGAGAAATTCGACACGCCGCAATACATGACCTTGCCCTGGCGGACCAGCGTGTCCACAGCGCCCAGGGTTTCCCCGATGTCCGTGTGTTCGTCCCAATGATGAAGATAGAGAATGTCCAACCAGTCCGTCCGGAGACGCTTCAGGCTTTTTTCGACCTCGATCAGAATATGCCGCCGCGAGCTGCCGCGATCGAGCGGGCCATCGCCCGTCGGGAAATGAACCTTCGACGCGAGCACGAGCGATTCGCGCCGGTCGCCGATCCAGCGTCCGACGATTTCCTCGGTCAACCCCTTGTTGTAAATGTTCGCCGTGTCGAAGAAATTGACGCCCAGATCCCACGCGTGATCCATGATGGCGCGTGAAACTTCTTCGTCCGCTTCTTTTCCAAACGTCATCGTGCCCAGGCATACACGCGACACGCGCAAACCGGTACGGGCCATGAAAACATATTCCATTTGCATTTTCCTTCTTCAATGCCGGCCATTATGCGATTATAGCGAACCCTATTGTCCCAAATAAAAAATCGGCTCCTGTAACCTTCTTGACCACACGACGCCTGATTCCCAGCGTCCTTCGGATGACGCCGGCTAACGCAGGGAGCGCCCACAACCCAGTTTCTCTTCGTGCTATGCCGAAAATACATCCGGCCGCCACCCTGTTCGTACTGGCTCGCGCTCCTCGTGCTCCTAAGAAACTGACGCGGCTCAGCCGTAATGCCTCAATCCAGGATATGATTTCTTTGTCCGCAACTTCTGTGTACCATGCACAGAAGTCGCGGACAAAGAAACTGACAATATGTGCTTGCCTGCGCGCTTTCCAATGCGTTTCCAATTTTGGAAATACACGCGTTGGCGCATGCTTGTCCAATTACTCATTGCATAGATTCCTGCGAGGAACCGGATTTGGCATGAGGCAATGCGCGGGTTTGCACCTAGGGCCGCACGCCGGTACAATGGCCTTGTTGTTGGGCTGAACACTTGCGGCCTATCGAAGGAAGCCGGTCCATGCTGAACGAAACGGCGCCCTCCGCCGATATTACGTTTTTTGTGCCCTGTCTCAACGAGGAAAAAAACGTCACGGGCACCTTTGACGTAATCATGAAAGCCGTGGCGGAAGTGCCGGTTTCGTATGAAATTCTGGTGATGGACGACTGCTCGACGGACGGCACGGTGGCCGTTGTCGAAGCATTTCAAAGAGCGCACCCGGACATTCCCATCACCCTCAAAACCCATGACCGCCACCAGGGACTCGGCGTCATGCACGAAGAGGGCGCACGCATCGCCCGCGGCAAATACTACATGCTGGTCAACGGCGACAATGTCGAACGGCAGGAAGTCATCGTCGCATTGTTGTCGAAACTGGGACAGGCGGACATGATCATACCGTACTTTGGCGCACTGGACAATCGTCCGTTGTTTCGGCGCATTATTTCGCGCACGTTTACCGCCCTCGTCAACGCCATCAGCGGGAACCATATCGGCTATTACAACGGCGCGGTCGTCCACCTGCGCGAAAATGTCGTCCGGCATCATCCCGGCACGCGGGGATTCGCCTATGAAGCCGAATTGATTACCCGGCTGCTTGCGCGCGGCGCGACCTATGTGCAGGTCGAAGTCCCGAGTGAAGAACGGCAGCACGGCGTTTCAAAGGCCTTTCACCCACGCAATTTCGTTTCCGTCGGTTATAGCCTGTTGAAGATCGCCTGGCGCCGCCTGACCGGGCGGGCGTGAGGCGGGTATCCATAAAGCGGCTTGTCCCTTTCATCGTGAACGCGGGACTGGTTTTTTGTTCGACGTTTCCCGCGCCATGATGCGTTCCATGTATCGATCGCCCGACGGGTCTTTCATGGCCGGCGTTATTCCCCGGCGGGCGGATACCGCCGCATCAGCCACAGATTGCGAACATAGGGCAACCCGTCGGAAATGGTCCCGATGGCCAAAAGCCAGTCGCCGCGATGAAAAAAATAACTCCCGTGCAGAAACAGGCCGGCAAGGCTCAGCCACCAGAACGATGCGGGTATGATGCTCTTGTGCCGGATTTCCGTTACGGCCCACTGGATGAGGAATCTCAGGAAAAACACGGCCTGCCCCACCGCCCAAACGGCCGACCACGCCCAGAATTCCGTCGTGTTGCTGTAACCGGCCCGCCACGTGAAAAAGGTCAGCGCCGATGCAATTCCGATTGTCACGCACGCGAAAACGTGCGCGGCCACGTTCCAGAACGGGGTCAGCACCCCGCGTTCGCGCCAGATGTGGATAAGGTTGCGGCAATATACGATGAGATTGAAGCAAA
The DNA here is from genome assembly GCA_035450225.1 of Candidatus Hydrogenedentota bacterium. Lineage (NCBI taxonomy): Bacteria > Pseudomonadati > Candidatus Hydrogenedentota > Candidatus Hydrogenedentota bacterium. The sequence continues at coordinate 114,127 of DAOTMJ010000004.1, read as the reverse complement.
CGCCCAAGGTGCCGCCCGGAGATCCGCGCCCAAAGGCATAGACGAAAAGCATCAGCGATCCCGCGGCGCTCATATACCAAAACGAGACGGGTACCACATATTGTTTTTTGATCTCGGCGACGATCCACTGGACGTAGAATCGCCCGAAGAACAGGACGGATCCCGCCACGCCCACTATGGTGTATGCTGTTTCCAAAATATACGGATTGCTCCACACGGCACGGCCGTTCGCCCCGGCCATGGCGCGCTCCCTATAATAACCGGGGAAAGGAACACGGCGGCCGATGCGTCCCGATGAACTCAGGCGAAGCGATCATACCTTCTCGCGGCGTGATGCCGCAATCGCCGCCGCCTTGTTTGTTCTGGCGTCGCTGGCCAACTGGACCTATCTGACGCTGGCGGGCGAGACGCCCGGCTACCGCCATGGCGATTCGCTCATGATGTTCGTTCCCCCGGCGCTGTGGACCATGGGCCACGGCATGTCGGAAATCGTTCCCGGATTCTATCCGCCCGCCCTCGCCGATTTTCTCCTCCAAAAAACCGAAACATTGTCGCCGGAGCAGATGCCGTCCACCCCGATCTGCCTGGCCAGACGCGATAAATTCATCTACGATCGTATATATCTTTTGTATGCGACAGGGATCCTGTGGCGAATCTTTGGCATTTCATGGGGGATATTGAATTGGATCGTTTCGGTGGCCGGCGGACTGACCGCCGCGCTGGCTTACGGCATATTCCGCCTCGGAATGACGCGCCTGATCAGCCTCGCATGCGCGATCCTGTTTGTGTCGTCTCCCGTGTACCTGACCTATCTGCCCGCCCTGCGCGATTTTTGCAAAGCGCCGTTCATTCTGGGCGCGATCCTTGCCACGGGGTATCTGATTGCGCGGAGGCCGTCCGGAAAAACGCTCCTGGCGCTAGCATGCGCCGCCGGCCTGTTCACCGGTTTCGGTTTCGGATTCCGCCAGGACACCCTCATTGGCGTGCCCGCAATCTTGGCGGCGATCGCCTTCTCGCCGGGAACGGAAAAACGACGGTTTCGGCTGAAAGCCGCCGCCATGGCGATCTTTGTGGGGTGTTTTCTCATTCCCGCCTATCCTGTGTTGCGAATGAACAGAGACACCGGCGGAAACAATGCATATTATCTGATCCAGGGTTTTGCACATTTTATGATGGCCGACGCGGACACCGCGCGCTCCTCATCCGTTCCGATGCTGGACGATCACGACTTTTACGTGCATGCGGTCATCTCGCATTATCGCAATCAGACGCAGGCGGACAAGCGGCAGGCGGCCGTGGACGCCAAAACGGGCCTCCTGTTGAACGCCGCCGCCGAAGCGCCGTTTCATCCGGCCGTGTCATTGATTTACACGGCGGCCGCGTGGTCCCTGCGCACCGATCTGGACATTTGGAGCACCGAAGCCGAGCAGGTCGGCCGGCGCATGGTCTGCGATCTGGCGGCCCTGTATCCGGCGGACATCGTTGCGCGATGGTACGGTGCGGCATTGCGCTGCATCCGCGGATTACAGGGGAAAAACGCTAGTTTCGATGCATCCGTCATGGGCATGCGGAAATCCGCGGCGCTTCATGCCCCGCTCGCGCGTCATTTGCGCGCCTATGGCGTTTATTATGCCGCGGCGGCGTTCCTGGCAATCAGTCTGCACGGGATGCGCATGGGGTTGGCCGCGGCGATCATCCCCTTGTATTTCTGCGGCTACACGAGTCTTGCATTTCAGATGCGCCATGCGTTTCACCTGGATTTCGCGGCCTATTGGCCGGCCGGATTTCTCCTGAGCCTGCTGGTGCGCTTCGCGGACGGCTGGATACGGGGGAAATCGCCGCGGGCTGCTTTGGCGGCCGCAGGACTGCCCCATGCGCCGGCGGGAACGCTGGTCGCGCGGCCCATCCTGGCGACGATCCTGCTGGCCGTCCTGCTTGGCGCCCCGCTGTATGCGGCACGAAAATATCAAACCTCCGCGATGGCGCCGATTATCATGAATTACCGGAACGCCGCACTTGAACCGATTCCCATGATCCAGCAGCAAGACGCGGATGGACGGATCCTGATTGCGCCGGCCCGCATGCCGGATGTGGAGCGCGCCTGGTTGGCGCCGGATGTGTTCGCTCATTATTTCGCGATTGATTTTGAATGTGCGAACAACAGGTCCGCGCCCGTCCGTCTTGGCTTTCGCTACAAACCGGCAGACGCCGCATGGGACCGCGAAGACGATCTCCCCGAATGGGAGAACCTCTCGACCGTCCGGTATTTCTTTCCGGTGTTCGATTTCTCGCCGCATTATCGGAAGAACGCATGGGAGCCGATCGCCGATTTTCAGGGCATTGCCGTGCCCGATTCGCTTCGCCCAATCGGTTTTTACCGTGTGCGGGACCTCGCGCCCTTTCCCCTCCTGATGCACGTCTGGCTCCCCGGCGATCCGGCGATGTTCAAAACATATCGCACCCTTCAATGGGGCATGAACGATGCCCGGTGACAACTCCGGCTGTAGGTAATACAGGAGGCGCGTTTCAACCTGAATTCGGCAGTGGAAATCGGAGGTGTCTCATGGACGAAAAATTCGTTCACGACGGCTGATTTCAATTCATTGCTGTCTAAAAGAATTGTAAAAAAGCCACAATACCGCAAGGAATCACGTTTGACCTCGTTATCCCGTTCATCTTTTCGATATCTGCGCGTATCTGCGTCATCGGCGGAAGACCACACGATCCGCCGATGACGCAGATGCACGCAGATGGAAAACAGGACATGGATGTTCGGGCCAGGTAATTCCAAACTCAAATCCGCCTGTCAGTGTTGTCCAAAATAAAAGAGATCGGGGAAACTTCTTCTTCATCGCGAAGACGCGGTATCCCAAGAACGCTATCCCGAAAAACCGTGGTCTATTTTACGCAAAATGGCTTTCTGCATGCGGCAATTGGGACCGGGAGGGTTTCAAAGAATGGAGCGAAAACGATGCCCGCATCACACGCGGACGAAGACTCGTTTCCGGTAAAGGACGTAAAGGCCGATCCACAACAGGACGAATACCAGCAGCGCAAAGGGGAATGAATACATTGCGGGCCATTCGCGGGCGCTTTCACCGAACAACCACGCCGCGATGCCATGCGCGCTGACAAGTCCTTCGGCCAGATAGGCCAGCAGGGCGTTCGCGCCGATGACTGCAAAGGGAAACGCCCACGTTTTGTGTCCAAACACATCCATGACCGTGTAGAACGCCGCCAGCAAAAGATAACTCAGTCCTGCGGCAAACAGCACGAAGGAACTGGTCCAGATATGCTTGATGATCGGAAACCAGAGGCTCCAAATCAATCCCCCGGCCGTCAATGCCACGCCCATGCCCACCAGCGCGAAGGCCTTGCGGCCTTGCGTGAGACGCTCCGATTTCAGGATATGTCCGCCGAACATGCCCAACAGCACCGACCCCGCGAACCCCATGCTGCTGAGGATCCACGTGTAATGTGTGCCATCGCGAAACCGGCCCAGCACGGCCTCGTCAATGAACATCGCCAGATTGCCGTCGGGCGTCAGCACGCCCGCGCCGTGCCCCGGCACGGGCACAAGAATCATGATCAGCCAAAATCCGATCAGCAGCGCCGCGCACAAGGCCGCCTGCCCCGCGATGCGCAGGTGAACCAGCGCCATCGTCGCGACGAGATAGCCGGCGGCAATCGCCTGCAACGTGTTGCAGTAGATGTGAATGCGATCGAGATCGAAAGTCAGTAGGTGGCCCTGCGCAATCATGCCAAGAATGAACAAAACGATGACGCGCCGGGCCGTGTGCCGGTATATGCCGGCGCGCGTGTCGCCCCGTTCGATGCGCCGGCCCACCGAAAACGGCATCGCCACGCCCACGATGAACAGGAACAGCGGCATGATCAAATCCCACGCCGCGAATCCTTCCCACTCGACATGGCTGAACTGGCGCGCTATGCCGGCCGGCATCGGATCGCCGAACAGCCGGATGAACTGCTTGACCGCCTCGCCGCCGCCCATGATCCAGAACATGTCGAAGCCGCGCAGCGCGTCCACGGACATCACGCGCGGGCGGATTGCTGTGGCGTCCCATGACTCTTTCAAAATTTACTCCCTGTGCCTTCCGGCTCATTTCATGTATTCGACATCGTAAAGTGATTTTTGCTCCTGCTCGATCTGCTGTTGCAGGGCCTTGATCCGCCGCTCGTACCACGCCTGCCACTCGGAGGGCTGATCGCCGGCATCGTCGCCGGTCAATTGGCGCAGGACCTGCACGGCCGTCCGCCGTGCCGCCACGTTGGTCCGCATGATTTCGATCAAGAGCGGAATGGCGGCTTCCGTGTTCATCGCGCCCAGCGCCAACACCGCCTCGCGTGCTGTTTCCTCGTTGCCGTCCGGAGGCGCCATGGCCAGCCGTCCCAGCACGTCAAACGCCTCCGGCCCGCCTGCATCGGCAAGCCCTTCAATGGCTGCCTTGCGGATGCTCGGAAGCGAATGCCCCGCCAATTCGCCCAGCCGTGCGATGATTATCGGATCCCGAACGGCCAGCAAAGCCTGTATGCAGGCCAGGGCCGTCGCCTCGTCCGAATTCCACGCGCATTCCGCCAGCGCCGGTATCGCCGCGACACTGTTCATCCGGCCCAGGCAATGGGCGGCGATCCGCTTGCGCGCGGGCGTCTCGTCCGGATCCGCAAGCGCTTCCATGAATCGCGGCTCAAATCTTGCCCCCAAGAGAGGGATGGCCGGATCGAGCCGGGCCAATGCTTCGCCGCCCCCGCGCGCAAACAATTCCATGAGCCGCGCAAAGACTTGACCCGCGTCCTGTTTCGCGAGATACCCCGCCGCCAATTCGCGAATGGGCGGCGATGGATCGTTCAGCGCAACCAGAAAACGATCCAGGTAATCAGGATTTCCAGATTCCGAAAGCGCCTCCAACGCTTGAAAACGCGTTTCCGGATCCTCGGCCTGCGCGGTTTCCTCAAGAACGGGCGAAGCCGTCTGCGGACGCGGAACCGAAGGCATGCCCGATGAAACGGAAAAGACGACCCAGTCCACCGAACCACGGCGCATCAATTCCATCGCGCGATCCGCCGTCCGCCGGGCCACGGCTTCATCCTCCGCCGATGTAACAATCTGAACCAGCATTATTCCGTACAGACACCACCGCATCACACAATCCCCGATTTCATGGTATAATCTTGATAAAGGTTTCCGCCAATGTCAAACGGCAACGGCGGTTCCAAAAAAATTTTATCGGGAATAGATTTTGGAACATGCGGTGTTCCATAGACAGCTGTGAGCGAAGCCTTTCCCCCAGCTTGTACTCACAGCCACAGTCAGCAATGACTGGTTCCCACCACCGGCGAGTGCGCTTCGTGGCAGTCCCCCCGCTGCCCGCACTCGCCTCCTTTTTTTTCCTGCCTCTTAATACCGCAATACAACACATTGAAATAAAAAGACTTATACGTTATTGAGGCTGATGTTTTTCCATAATTATTGGCAGTTTAATGACCAAAAGTGGAGTTTATGGTTTTATTATTTATCACAAATATCAATTTATTCTCTTATCAAGGCAATAAATTCCATGAAAAGTATTGACAATGGCGTAATTATCATCTAAAATAACCCCAACGCGGAAGTTCAGAGAAAAGTGAGGATGTTGTTCCGCTTGACCGTGTCCAATGGAACGATTGGACATGCAACGCGCATGTAGGCGCATGGATTAGTGAACCCAGTGGATACCAAGACGCAAAATAGTTCAGCCGCAGGCGACGATCCCGGCATGGTCGCCGATCACGTAGCATCACGGGACAGCCGGATGAGCCTTCGGATTTCAGCGGGGTTGTGGATTTTTGCGAGCGGGGTGGATCCGACGACGCCCGAAGGATTTCGCGAGATGCCCCGGGTGCAGGATCGCCTTGCGATGGCCGCAAAAATCAAGGGCCTGAAGGCGGTAGAGATTGCGCAGACCGATGTAACGCCCGATTTTCCTGTCCGTGAACTCAAACGGGTGTTGAAGGAATATGGATTACTCTGTTCGGGGGTGTCGGTCAATTTCATGCAGGACAAACGGTTTGCGTTGAGCGCGTTCGGTCATCAACATCCCAAGACACGAAACATCGCCATCGAGGAAGGCCGTAAAGCGTCCGACATCGCCCGGCAACTGGGTGCGACCGAAGTAACGCTGCGGCTTTATACGGATGGTTTCGATTATCCCTTCCATGTAGACTATGCAACCCATTGGAACACGGTTATTTCGTCCATTAAAACCATCGCCAAGTACGCCTCGCCGGACATCAATGTGGCGATCGCCTACAAGCCGCGCGAACCCCGCAAATATTTGACCATCGCTTCGGTGGGCAAGTCGCTTAGCCTCTGCCAGGAAATCGCGATGAAGAATGTCGGCGTGGCCATGAATTTTTCCCATGCGCTGATGGCGGGAGAGAATCCCGCAGAATCCATCGCCTTCCTGACACGGGCCAACAAACTGTTTCAGATGTATTTCAGCGATTCGTACCGCCTGACCGACGACATGATGATACCGGGCAGCGTCAACATGTGGGAAATCATGGAAGCGCTGCTTTATCTCAAAATTGCGCGCTATAAAGGATATGCCATTCTCGACATGCTCCCGCACCGGATGGATCCATGCCATGCGTGCCAAATTGCGGTGGGCAATCTCTCGATTTTTTGGAAAAAACTAGAAAAATTAGACATCGCGGAGCTTCGCAAGGCCCAGCGTACGCTTGATGCCGTCGAAAGCCAGAAGATAATCCGCCGCGTCATGCTCCAAGGATAATGGTGGAGAAAATCCGTACGGTTTTGATGTCCCGCCTTTTTTGTGTCGGGAAAACGGGTGTTGCGGGCCTATTGCTTTGTGTTTCATGCCACCCCGCAAACGATTTCACCGCCGCACGGTCCGCATGGGCGCAATATCGCGCGGACAAGGCGGCCGTGGCCGCCCCCCAGGGACAAGAGGATCCCGCCGCGCTTCAGCAACAGGCGGACAAAGCGAACGATTCCCTGAAACAAGCTGTCAGATGCTATGAACAAGCGGGGGCCGGCGCTTCGAGGGATCCTCAGGTGTTGCGCGAATTCGCCGAAATGCTTTCCGCCGCCGGAGAATATGATCTTTCCTCGGAAACGTGGCGAAGGCTGACGGATTTGAAACCGGACGATGCTTGCGCATGGAAAGAACTCGGACGCAATTTGTCCGCGCCGGGACATTTCCGGGCGCCTGAGGCCTTGGCCGCGCTGCGGCGCGCGCTGCAATTATCCCCGGATGGCGACATCCATTTTTTAATGAGCCGCGTATACCGAAAGGAAGGCTTGTCCGATTTGGCCGCAGAAGCGCTCGAAAAGGCCTTGGAAAGCGAACCGTCGCATTGGGGCGCCCGCTTGGCCATGGCGGCGCTGAAAATCCAAACCGGGCGCGTGCGGGACGGCAACGCCGATCTCGAAGCCCTTGGCCCGCCGTCCCCCGAATATGCGGATGAATACACCGACAGTATCAAGGAGGCCGTGGATCGTCTTCTCGATGCCCGACGCATTGCGCCCGACACCGCCGAAGACGCCATGGCGTATGCGAAAGTCATGCTGCGCGCCCAGCGGCTGCAGGACGCGCTGGAAGCCGCCGAACGGTCCGCGCGGCTCGCGCCGGACGACGAGACCGTGTTCAATTTCATCGGAGACGTCGCCGCACAACTTGGCATGAACGACCGCGCGCGCAACGCGTATGCCCGTTCGCTTGAACTGAAAACCGATCAACCGCGAACCATTGAGCGCATGCAGGCGCTTGAAGCGCCGGCCAAGTGACATGCCCCCCTCCCGGCGACAGGCTTCAGCAGCGGACCGGTACGCGCCCCTCCTTCGCATTCTTGAACCGGAGGCTGCCTAATTGGAAATGCCTTCTGAAGGATTGGAACGTGTCCTGGTCACCCGAAATCCGGAAGAGACCGAATCGTTGGGCTGTGCCCTTGCGGGCCTGATTCCGGCCGGTACGGTTGTGGCGCTGCACGGGCCGCTTGCCGCGGGCAAAACCTGTTTTGTGCGGGGCGTGGCGCGTCATTACGGCCGCGCCGAACACGTCAGCAGTCCCACGTTCACGCTCGTCAATCAATACGGAAGCGCGCCGTGCCTTTATCACGTCGATCTGTACCGGCTTTCGGCGGCGGCGGAACTGACCGATCTTGGATACGAGGATCTTTTCGATCCGGACGGAATCAGCCTTGTCGAGTGGGCCGAACGGGCGGAGGAATGGCTTCCCGATCGCCGTCTCGACCTCACGTTTGCGCACGCCGCGGAAGGACAACGCCGCATCGTCATCCGCGATCACGGGGTGTTGCCCGCGGATTGGCCCGCCCGATTGTCCGGGTTCCCCGCGCAACCGGCCGGCTGAGGGTCTCCTTCAGATGGGCTTGCTCTGACTCTGGTATTTGAGCCTTGCCTGGCGCAGTTTCACTCGGATACTCGCGTCATAGGACGGATCGCCCGATCGCCGCCATGCGTCGATCAATTGTTCGATGCGGGTATCGTACGACGGCAGGTAGTTGTTGAGCAGATAGGTCAATTCGCCCTTGATTTTCTTTCCGCGCGGGTCGCCGCCCTCGGCGGACACCTCCAAAAAATGCCGGCGGCCCGCCTCCACTTTCTCGCGATACACGCGGTCGGCGCCGATGTTGCCGCTTACCGGACGCACCTTCTGCCTGGCCTGTTCGCGAATGGACATCTTCAGATCCGACTTCCTGATTCCCGGCATGTCAAAACCTCCTTTCGCTCCGACGGGAACAAAGGCCGGTTTGCCCGTCCCATTATCGGACAACAACCGCGCCATCATCAAAAACAAGGTGTCTGTTTGCCCCAGAAGGACAAAACCAGCCCAAGGCGGCGCAGTCGCAAAGTCTCAATCAAGGGTATGATTGCTTTGTTCGCCATCCGCGAAGACTTGGGCGTCGCTTCGGGCCAAGGAATCCCATGTGACCGTATAGTGTGACATGATCCACGGAAAGTCCCATGCGTCCAACAGACCGGAAGTGGACCCAAGATCGAGACGCCTGTCGGACAATGCGAACTATTGCCTCGGCCACAACAAGCTCTTCAACCGCATGGGCGGCCCAGGGCGCGCCGTTGAGATTCCGCGAGAACTTGACAAGCCGAAGAATCTATTGTATAATTGAAATATATAATTGAATTGCATATTTTGATTTGGAGGGTTGGCAGATGACCGATCAAAGACGCGGGCAGGAAACCAAAGATCGCATTCTGGAGGCGGCCTGCAAGGTCTTTTCCGAAAAGGGCTACCGAGATGGCACCCATGCGGAGATATGCCGTCGGGCAGGCACGAATGTAGCGGCCATCAATTATTACTTCGAGTCGAAGGAATCGCTCTATCGTGCGGTTTTCGAGCATCTGGAAGAAAAAGCTGAATCCTTTTATCCCTTGAGCGGAGGGGTGCCGGAGACGGCGGAACCGGAGCAACGTCTCCAGGGGTTTATCCATGCGCACCTCAGCCGGATGTTCGATCCGGTGCGTCTAGGCCATCTTCACCACATTCGCATGAGGGAGATTTTCGAGCCGACGGGCCTCTTGGATGACTTGCTGGAACGGAGCCTGGCGTATGGCAGGAAGCAGATCTTGGGAATCCTACGCGAATTGCTGGGACCTCAGGTTCCGGAGCGCGATGTGACATGGTGCGAGATGAGCATTGTCGGCCAGTGTTTCATGGGAGCGCCGGGACCGCGCGACAAAGGGCCGCGCGTCGTCTTTGGACTCGCGGCAAGCAACGTGGACCAGCTGGCAGAACATATCTTGCGGTTTTCCCTGGCCGGGGTGCGGGCCATTCGGGAAAAGTACGAAATGGAGTTCTCGGCGCCGTCCGTCAATAACGATAACGCCGATGATTAAGGAGTATGCCATGACGAATCCGTGTGCCGATCCGAAATCCAATGTTGCCAAGATGCTTGGACTGGGGAAGTCCCGTTCACGCGGATCCCGCATGCTGCGATATTTCTTGGGAATCGGGATTGCAGCCGCGGCATTGGCTGCGGGCGTCTCGTGGCACTCGAGGACCGCATCGAGTTCCTTGAAATATGAGACGCAGCCCGTAACCCGGGGAGACTTGGTGGTGACGGTAAGCGCAACCGGCGCCCTGGAACCGATCAAGGAAGTGGAGGTCGGCATCGAAGTATCGGGGACGATCATGTCCGTAGATGTCGATTACAACGACGAGGTCGAAGTTGGCCAAGTCTTGGCGCGGCTCGACACATCGAAACTCGAGGCGCAATCGCTCCAGTCCGCTGCCGCACTCGAAGCCGCACGCGCCAAACTGCTTCAGGCGCAAGCGACCGTTCGAGAGACAGAAGCCCAGATGGCCCGACTGAAAGAGGTCCGCGAACAGAGCGGCGGCAAGATGCCTTCGCAACACGATTTCGATGCACAGAAGGCCGTTCAAGAGCGGGCGCAAGCCGACGAAGCCAGCGCGAAAGCCGCCGTGGCGCAAGCGCAAGCGACTCTGGACGCGAACAAGTCCGACTTGGCGAAAGCCGTTGTTCATTCCCCCATCAACGGGGTCGTGCTGACTCGTTCGGTCGAGCCGGGACAGACGGTCGCCGCGCAGTTCCAATCGCCCGTGCTCTTTACGCTGGCGGAGGATCTGGCACAGATGCAACTGCTGGTGGATGTCGATGAAGCCGACGTGGGACTTGTGAAGAAAGGCCAAGAGGCGTCGTTCACCGTGGATGCCTACCCGGATCGTGTGTTTCCGGCCCGGATTACGCAAGTGCGTTTCGGTTCGGAAACGGTCGATGGGGTTGTGACGTACAAAACGGTATTGAAGGTGGACAATTCGGATCTGACTCTGCGGCCGGGGATGACGGCCACGGCTTCGTTGATAGTAAACAAACGAGAGAATGTGCTACTGGCGCCGAATGCGGCGTTGCGGTTCTCGCCGCCTCAAACACAGACGGCGAAGAAGTCCGGCGGCGGCAGTCTGCTGAGCGCAATCCTGCCACACCCGCCGCGTGAAAAGGCGGCGCCGCGCGATGACTCCAGAGCAAAGAACAAGGACCAGTGCGTGTGGACTGTGCGCAATGGGCAACTTGTATCCATTGCGATTACCAAGGGAATGACCGACGGGAAGGTGACGGAGATCGTCGCTGGCGAACTCGAACCGGGCATGGAACTGGTGACCGAAGTGGCGACGTTGAAATGATGAGCGACAAGAATGGCCATGGCACAACCGACGCGCCCCTCATCGAACTCGTGGGGGTGACCAAGGTCTATGGGACCGGCACCGCCACCATGGAAGCGTTGCGCGGTGTGGACTTGCGGATCTATCCGGGCGAGTTCGTCGCGGTGATGGGTCCGAGCGGGTCGGGCAAGAGCACCTGCATGAACATTCTAGGCTGTTTGGACACGCCCACGGACGGTACGTATCGCTTTCAGGGCATCGAAGTCGGCCAACTCACGCGCAATCAGCGGGCGCTGTTGCGCCGTCATTGCCTCGGCTTCGTGTTCCAGGGCTTCAATCTCCTGAATCGTACTTCGGCGCTCGAGAATGTCGAGTTGCCATTGATCTACCGCGGTGAAGCAGCCCATACGCGGCATGCGCGCGCCCGACAGGCCATGTGCGACGTGGGATTGAGCGGCTGGGAACACCACACGCCGGGCGAACTGTCAGGCGGCCAGCAGCAACGGGTCGCCATCGCGCGTGCGATCGTCACGCAACCGTTGGTCCTACTGGCGGACGAACCGACCGGCAATCTGGATTCCGCGCGCAGTGTCGAGATCATGGATTTGCTGACGGCTTTCAACCGGGAACAGGGAATCACCATCGTCATGGTGACCCATGAACCCGATATGGCCGCCTATGCCAAGCGTACCGTTCATTTCAAGGATGGACTGATCGACACCGATCATTCACACAAGGACAACGTCCAATGATAGGAAATGCCTTGCTACTGGCATTACGCGAACTCCGCCGCAACGTGATGCGTTCCTTCCTGACGATGTTGGGCATCATTATCGGCGTGGCGGCGGTGATCATCCTGGTCACCCTCGGAGGCGGCGCCACCAAGCAGGTCACGGAACAGATATCGAGCCTCGGCAGTAACTTGATGATGGTTACGCCGGGCAAGCGTATGGGGCCGGGAAGGGAATCGGGCGGAGCGCCGTTTAAGCTGGCCGATGCGGAAGCCATCGCCCGCGAGGTCCCGTCGCTGGCTGCCGTGGCGCCTGCGGCGAGCGCCGCCTCGACCGTGATCTACGCGAACGAGAATTGGTCGAGCACGGTTACCGGAAGCACCGTCGAGTATTTCACCGTAAGCAACCGGCGCATCAAAGAAGGCCGTGCGTTTACGGAGGCCGAAACGCGCGCGGGCGTGGCGGTCTGCGTCATCGGCGAGACGATCCGGGGCAAGCTATTTGGCGGCCAAGACCCCATCGGCAGCAAGGTGCGTTTGGGCAAGCTCGCATGCGAGGTGATTGGATTGTTGGAAAGCAAAGGCCAGTCTACGATGGGCACGGATCAAGACGACCTCCTCGTCGTTCCGTTGCGCACATTCCAGCGGCGCATCGCGGGTAAGGAAGACATCGGCATCATCCAAGTTTCTGTCAAAGAGGGTGAGTCCACCGACCGGGTCAAGGCGGACATTTCGCGCCTGATGCGCGTCCGCAGGCATTTGTCCGCGAACGAAGAGGATGATTTCAGCGTAATGGACCTCAAGGAGATCGCCACGATGCTTTCGGGCACCACGCGGGTTCTTACCGGGTTGTTGGGCGCGGTGGCGGCGGTGAGTCTGTTGGTGGGCGGTATCGGCATCATGAACATCATGCTGGTATCGGTTACGGAACGCACGCGGGAAATCGGCACACGCCTCGCCATCGGTGCATTGGAGCGGGAAGTGCTGATGCAGTTCCTCGTGGAAGCGGTCGTTCTGTCCTCTTTCGGCGGACTGATTGGAATATTGCTTGCGTTGGGCACTTCGATTGCGCTTGCGGGCGTCCTGCAAGTGCCGTTCGTCTTCAACGCGCCGATCGTTCTCGTCGGTTTTTTGTTTTCCGGGGCAATCGGCGTGGTTTTCGGGTATTTCCCGGCACGGAAGGCCGCCCGGCTGGATCCAATCGAGGCGCTGCGCCATGAATAGGCTGTATTCGAGAAAAACGGTGGTGGAGGCCATCGGATCACGTCCGGGGAGCGGAGGGAATATGCGCGGAAACAAAGTGGGAGCATGGATGCAAGCGACGGCGGTATCCGGTCTGATCCTTGTTGTCTGCTCTTGTGTAACGGGGCCGGATTATCAACGTCCGGCGCTGGATGTGCCCGGACAGTACAAAAGCGCCACCGAAAGCGAAAAGGCACAACCCGGCTTTGGGAGCGACTGGTGGTTGCTCTTCCAAGATCCTGACCTCGCGGCCCTCGCGACAAAAGCGCTCGAAGCCAATGAGAGTCTGAAAGCGGCCATGGCGCGCGTCGAACAGGCCCGCGCATCCACCGTGTCCGTCCGGAGTTCGTTCTTTCCCGTTGTAGCGTTGTCGCCCTCGGCCACGCGTTCACGTTCGCCGGGCGTGTCGGCGTCTGGTGCAGTTTCTCCGCCCGGCGCGGAAGGCGTCCAGAGCGGCGGATCGTCTTCCGGCACGACCAGTACCCGCCTTTCGTTGCCGTTCGACGTTTCCTACGAGATCGACATTTGGGGACGGCTTCGCCGTTCCTATGAGGCCGCCGATGCAACCGCTCAGGCTTCCGTTTGCGAGTTGGAGGTCGTCCGCCAAACCCTCTTGGCGGACTTGGCCAAAGACTACTTCGAACTTCGTTCGCTCGATGCGCAGGATGAAATCCTGACGAGGAACTTGGCGCTCTATCGAGAACAAGTGGAGCTAACGCAATGTCAAGTGAATGCCGGATTGGTCGATGCGACCAGCTTGTTGCAGGCGCAGGTGCAGTTGGAGTCAGCGCGTGTACAAGCCGCGGATGTCCGTCGGCAACGCACCGATCTCGAACATGCCATCGCTATTCTGCTTGGCCGTCCGCCATCAGAGTTTTCGTTGGAGCCCCACCCGTTGGATGCCGTTCCACCCATTATCCCGGCGGGCTTGCCCTCGGATCTATTGCGGCGGCGTCCCGATGTGGCGGAGGCCGAACGGAATCTTGCCGCAGCCTGTGCCGAGATCGGCGTGGCCAAGGCGGATTTCTTTCCAAGCATAAGTCTGACCGGGACGGCCGGTTTCCAGAGCGTGGATGCCGGCGACCTCTTGAAATGGCAACAGCGGACGTGGTCTTTTGGGCCGAATCTCTCGCTGCCCATCTTCAACGGGAGACGATTGCGCGCCTCGCTGCAAAAAGCCCAAGCGCGGTACGATGAGCTTCAGGCCACCTATCGAGGAACCGTTCTGGATGCATTTCGCGATGTGGAGGACTCGCTAACGGACCTGCACGTGCGTGCCGATGAAGCGGAGAACCAAGCAAAGGCGGTCGATGCCGCACGGGAATATCTGAAGCTGACACAGATTCAATATAGGGCTGGAACGATCGACTATCTGCAGATGATCGATGCCGAACGGACCTTGTTGACGAACGAATTGTCGGCGGCGCAAATTCTCAGCCAACGGATGGTTTCGACGGTCTTATTGATCAAGGCGCTGGGCGGCGGCTGGGAAATACACTGAGGTGGGGCTTGGCATGCGCGAAATGGACTTTATGTACGCGATTGACCAACGACGTGTTTCATCCTAAAAAAGGCAGCAGGACCCTGTTCGTGAGTCTTGCCGCCCTCGATTTTGTAAAGAATAGACCTTCCGAGTGCGAGTTTATATCGGAGCCGGAAGCAGGTTGGGAGAGGCAAGCGGTCGTTCTTTCAGGATCTTGGTCAATATTCGGCTGAGAATCGTTCGCCATCGCTCCTTCCAATCCAACTGCCGCGTAGTTGCCTTGACTTCGAACAAGAAGTCATTGACGGTTTTCAGCACTGTTTGCCAGGATGAAAATTTCCACGAAGATTGGCATTTCCGGGCCATTTCATGCCGGATCAGGCAACGAAATCTTGTGCTGAAATTGAAAATGGCCGCTTGGTAGCGCCGATTTCCCAATCGGCATGTCGTGTTTCAGCAAGCCGATTTGGAAATCGGCGTTACATTCCGAGACCTTCACGTCTCCGAGAACACGGTACTCTCAAAAATGTAATCAAGTGACTTGATATGCATAATATACTTCAGCAACTCAAGGCCGGGAAAGCCGAAACACTTGAAAAGGATTTAGAAGCGCGCATTCCGGAATGGGCGATCGGCGTACCGAAGTTGGTGGAGAATCCTCAGCGACTCAATCAAATATTATGGGCCGTTCAGCGGTTTTATGTTGAAAATCAGGTTCCTGTGCCGGAACAACTTCGTCCCCTGCTGGAGTCTTTGCCTCCTCGTCCGCCGACGTCGTGCGACATCAAGAGGGGCTTATAAAAAGCGTAGCGGGTACTTTGTTGATGGACGATCCGACGCGGCATTCGCACTACTTCACGGCGGCCAACCGGGATCCTGCCGGCGCCGGCAAGAGGGTTGCTAACGGCAGAAGAATCGCAATAAGTACAAGGAAAACAGAGTGACGTA
Source organism: Candidatus Hydrogenedentota bacterium (assembly GCA_035450225.1). Classification (NCBI taxonomy): domain Bacteria; kingdom Pseudomonadati; phylum Candidatus Hydrogenedentota; species Candidatus Hydrogenedentota bacterium. The sequence goes on along the minus strand of DAOTMJ010000004.1, from coordinate 98,544 downwards.
TGAGTGAAAAGCAATGGTATGAGAGCCTGTTTGAAAACTACGGACAAAAGTACGACAAGGAGCCCTTCACGCAGGGCACGCAGGGAGAATGCGATTTCATCGAGAAGGAACTTGGGTTTGACAAGTCGCTGAGGATCCTCGATGTCGGCTGCGGCACCGGGCGGCACGCGATCGAGTTGACAAAGCGGGGTTATCGCGTAACGGGGGTAGACTTGTCCGAATCGCAATTGGCGAGAGCACGGGAGAAGGCAACGGCACAAGGTCTGAGCATCGAGTTCCTGCGGCATGATGCGAGGGCGCTTCCATTTCACGCGGAATTCGATGCGGCCATCATGCTGTGCGAGGGCGGATTCTCGTTGATGGAAACGGACGAGATGAATTTCGAGATACTGAAGAACGTGACACGTTCCCTGAACGACCATGGCGTGTTCCTGTTCACCACGCTCAACGGGCTGTTCCCCTTGTTCCATAATGTGGAGGCGTTCTATGCCGAAGCGAAACAGGAGGACACGAGCGCCTGCGGGAAGAATCGCTTTGATCTGATGACTTTTCGCGATTTCAATGTCGTGGAATTCGAGGACGACTCCGGAAACAAGAAGGCCCTTTCCTGCAACGAACGCTACTACGTGCCGTGTGAGATCACCTGGCTGTTGAAGACGCTCGGCTACGCCCGCATTGAAATCTTCGGCGCGAAATTGGGCGCTTTTTCGCGGGACAACGCCCTGACGCCGGAAAATTTCGAGATGCTGGTGATTGCCCGCAAGCAATGAATGAGCCGGCGCAGCGGTCACGCGGGATTTTTCCGATCGCGATTTTCAGCGCACCTTTCCGATTTTCAGCAGGACCGCTCCGCGTCCGGGGACTTCGGCGGTTATCGAACCTTCGGCGGGCGGCCAGTCTTTTTGCCGCCATAGATCGCGAACGGGCTGTCGGCCCTTGACTCCGACATCGTCCCATGAAGCCGTAACGGGACGCCTGATGGGGCCTCGATTGAACAGGGCGACGGCGGTCGTCCCGTCGAAGAGGGGGCGCGCCCAGACTTCGCAGGCGCCTTCCTGCCTGCGGCGCGTGGCGGCCTGGCCAAGCGGATCCTGGTCCACGTCGAGGACTTCGTCGTTCGTGAGCAGGGCCCGGGTGAAATCGTCTAGTTGCACCAGATCGCATCCGATGAGCAGCGGCGCGGCCAACATGCACCACAGCGTGATGTGGGTGATTTGGGCGTTGGGCGCGAGCCGGGTCGGGGCCACGTTCGGTCCCCAACCCACCTTGCCCACGACGAGCATGTCGGGATCGTTCCAATGGCCCGGCCCGGCATAGGGCGCTTTGTCGCTTTGCGCGAAACCGATGGCGGACACACTTTCCCACGTGTCCCCGATGTCATAGGTGGTTCTCCACAGATTGCCGCCTACCTCCGCGCCCCATGTCCAGACCTCCCCCATTCCATACTGGCAAATACTGAAGACGATGTCGCGGCCGCAGCGGTTCAAGGCTTCGCGCATGAGGCGATAAGGCTTTTTGAGTTCCTCCGGTTCGGCGCTCTTCGCGATGTCGCGGTAGCTGCACCAGTCGTACTTGAGATAGTCAATCCCCCATGCCGCATAGGTGTCGGCATCCTGCTGTTCATGCCGGTAGCTGCCCGTGTAACCGGCGCAGGTTTTCGGTCCCGGCGACGAGTAGATACCGAGTTTCAGACCCTTCGCGTGGACATAGTCCGCGAGGGCGGCCATGTCCGGAAAACGCTTGTTGGTCTGAATGACACCTTTTGCATCGCGGTCGCCTTCCCAGGAATCGTCAATGTTTACGTATTGGAAACCGTGCGCGGCGAGTCCGCTCGATACCAGCGCATCGGCGGCGGCGCGGACTTTCTCGTCGTCCACGACCACGCCCCAGACGTTCCATGAATTCCAGCCGAGGGGCGGGGTCAAGGCCAGCATGTTTTCGCCGCCGGCGATGGTCAGCGTTCGCGAGGCCTTTCCCTTTGGCCCGGACGCCGTCAACAGGACATCCGTGCTTCCCGCTTGTTTCAGCGCGCCCGTGATGATGCCTGTCGTCGAGTCGAGGACGAGACCGGCGGGAAGGTCCCGCGCCTCGAACGTCAGCGGCCCTTCGCCCGTCGCGGGAATCAGGAACAGAAACGGCCGCCCCGGCGTCGCGCCGGTGATGCGCGGCCCGTGAATGGCCGGTTCCGGATTCATGCTGGATGCGATGGGCGGCGGGGGTTCCGAACCGATGCCGATGGAGACGGGTTTTTCCTTCGCGCCGGGCATCAGCGTCAGCAACGCCCCTGCCCAGTCCGCATGATCGAGTTTCGTGCCGTCGCCGCCGTCGCACACCATGAGCAGAAGATACCGAGCGCCCGTGAGATCCACGGAGATTTCCCTCGGCTTGTCACCCGCGCGCATGAGGCCGGTTTCCGAGACCTTGCGATCGTCAACCCACACTTCAAACGCGACCGAGCCCTGCCCGCGGGTCTCGTCGTCCACGCCGGCCATCGCGTCGAAACGCACCGCCGCCCCCTTGAGATCGATCAAAAACTCGCTGACGGCGTGCGTGCCAATGCCGTGCGGATACTGGACGCCGCCCAGCGCGATGGGGAATCCCATGAGCGATTTGCAGGCCTGCGGCCGCTTGAACCCCTGATTCATGACGGACAGGTCAAGCGTTTCGATCCACAGGCCGTTTTTCGGGGCTTTCCGGGCCGTCAAGTCGGCCCCGTCCGAGCATGGCGCAGCGAGAATCGCCGCCAGAATGGCCAGCGCACACAATACGTGTTTCATGGAGAATCTCCTGTGGTTCCAAGAGACGGGTTTCCCCTGCATCATGCCGGATATGCTAAACTAAAGCAACGACCGGAGGCGAGCGGTTGTCTCGTGTTCGTGTTCATAATCGTCCTCGTAATCGAGCAACAGACGGAAATCTCCTAACGCGGCTTAGCTGCAATGCCTCAATCAAGGATATGATTTCTTTGTCCGCAACTTCTGTGTACCATGCACAGAAGTTGCGGACAAAGAAACTATCGTGTGGATGCGCACGATTACGCGCACGAACAGAGTGGCGGTCGGATGCCTTTTCGAAAAGGCGCGAGAAGGAGAAGCCAAAGAGCGCAGGCGATTTTCCGAACAAGGAACTGAAATGACCATGCTGAAGCATTTGCCCTTGAAAAAACCATCGCCGAATGCGGGGGAATTCATTGACATCGTCATGGGGCGATCGAACCGCCGCGTGCCGCTGGTCGAGTACATCGTGGACGAATCGGTACAGCGGCGCATCGTGACAGAACTGCTGGGCCGCGAGTGGGTCGAACAGGGCCCGGACCGCGCATCGCAGGCGGCGTATTGGGACAATTTCATCGCGTGCTGGCATCGGCTCGGGTACGACTTCGTGCGGTTCGAGACGGGCATGCCGTTCCAGACGGCTTCTCTCGCGGCGGCCGATACGGCCCCGGGCGTTGACAAACAGCGCTATTGGGCGGAGGAACACCGCGGCGCGATTACGAACTGGGAAGAATTCGAGCGGTATCCGTGGCCGAAAGCCGAAGACGCGGATCTATTCCCGCTCGAATACATCGCCACGCATCTGCCGGACGGCATGGGGCTGATCACCTGCCACGGCGGCGGCCATTTCGAACACCTTTCGCGGCTCATGTCGCTGGAGGGGCTGTGCATGGCATTGTGCGAGGCGCCGGATCTGGTGCAGGCGGTCGCGGAACGCACCGGCGAACTCCTGATCGGCTACTACAAAAGGCTTATCGCGCTACCGAACATCATCGCGCTGTTCCAGGGCGACGACATGGGCTTCCGCACGCAGACGCTCATTCCGCCCGATGCGCTGCGCCGGTATTGCCTTCCGTGGCACAAACAGTTCGCGGCGATCGCGCATGAAAACGGCCTCCCCTTCTTTCTGCATTCGTGCGGGCACGTCATGGCCATCATGGACGACCTTATCACCGATGTCGGCATTGACGCGAAGCACTCGTTCGAGGACGTCATCATGCCGGTCGAAGACTTCCATGCGCGATACGGCGATCGCATCGGCGTCCTTGGCGGCGTTGACATCAACCGCCTGTCGCAGGACGCGCCCGAAGCCGTACGCGCCCATACGCGGCATCTCATCGAAACCTGCGGCGCGCGCGGACGGTATGCAATCGGTTCCGGAAATTCGATTCCGAGTTACATTCCCGTCGAAAACTACCTGGCGATGGTGGACGAGGCGTTGGATTGCGCGGGATAGCCGGCCAGAACGCTCTATCCTGTTTTAGCCCGTTATCCAGTCCAAGGAACAAAGCGTCTGGCCGTCATCAATCCGGCAAGGAGGCATGCCATGAATGTTGGAATTGCGATCTTCATGCTGGCGATTGTTCATGTCGCTGAGACTCCATCGGCCATCGCCATTCCCCTGCGTCCGGATCCGCCGATCGCCGTGGATGGCGTTTTGGACGAATGGACGACGATGCCGAATGCGATGGTTATTGATAAACCGGAGCAGGTCGTTTGGGGTTCGGGCGGTTGGCAATCGCCCGCGGATCTCAGCGGCATTGTCCATTTGGCGTGGCGTGCGGAATGCCTCTTCGTGGCTGCGGAAGTGACGGACGACAACCTTCGCCAGACGCGGCGCGGCGATACGATCTGGCAGGGCGATCACGTTGAACTCTATGTAGATGCGCAACCGGACTTGGATCCCGCGCGCGATGCGTTCGGCGACGGGCAATTCCAGATAGCGCTAAGTCCTGGCAACTTCTTCAACTCGGGCGATCCGCTGATTGATTGTCCGCCCGAGGCATTCATCTACCGTCCTCACGGGACGTCCGTCTCGGAAATTGCGGTGGCCGCGAAACCCACGGCGGCGGGATATGCGTTGGAGGCGGCGATTCCGTGGAACGTGCTGGGCGTCGCTAAACCGGCAGAAGGCACGCCGCTGCGGATCGAGGCGGGAATCTCGGATACGGACGGGCCGGATGCGCGGCAAGAATCGCTTATGACGACTTCGTCCGGGAAATGGGGGCATACGCGATCGCGTCTGCGCGCCGCCGTGCTGGCGAGAACGGATGGAACCGTGCCGGCATCCGAATCGCCCACGATCGTTTTCGATGCGCTTCAACTCGAACAAGGCGGCAAACAGATATTTACGTTTACCATGAAACCGGCCCCGGAAGGCAAACAGGCGGTCCTTGCCTTCGACGCACGGCTTCACACGGAACGTCCGGCCGGTTTTACATCCGCTCTGCGGCTGACGCTGAACGACAAGCCGGTGACGATGGCGATGCTGGCCAACAAGCCGGCCCGCGTCAAGTCGCGCGGAGGCGACGTGTATTCCACGGGCGGCGGCAACGTGTTCAACGTGTTCTACGCGCCGGATTACACGAGCGTAGACGCCGACCCGCACTACGGCCTGCTTGACGGAATCAGGGCCTGTTCGTTCGAATGGGACGTCACCGGGCTCGTTTACGCCGGCGAGAATACGCTGATCCTCGAAAACGTCGCGGCGGCCTCGGTGAAGAATCCGTTGATCGCCGCGAACGGCCGCGTCTCGTTCCGCATTCCGCCACCGGCCGCCAAGGCCAAGGCCGGTCCGCCCACGGGTGAATTGCCGTTTATCGAACCGTCCGTGGCGGCCGTCGCCTACGAAGTCGAGGAAAAGCCCGATGCCGTTATCGAGGTCAAGCTCAACGATGAAATCTTCCGGATCGAAAGCCAATTCTCGATGCCTGTGTCCACGTGGGCACATACCGCGTGCGCATTTTTCGATCATCAACGCGCGATCGAACGGCGTCCCGAGGCCCTGGTCGTGCGCGACACCTGGACGAACCGGACGAACGAACAACTGCCCTTGATCCACCGCCATCAACTCGTCTTGGGCGAACGGCTTCGCAAGGTGTGGCTTTCGGGACTCGAACAGAGCGCGGGAAGCGGTTCGCGCGGGGATCCCTCCAATCCCACGACCTTCGCCGCAACGGAAAAACAAGGCATCGGACTGCTGCCCCTCGATGACGTGTTCCGCGTTCATATCGCGAATTTCGCGGCCTCCGGCCATGCGGGCATCGCGGACAACAATCTCGTCTTGCGGCCGGGCGCGACGTACACGGCGGAATGGGCGATCATCCCCGCGGCCGCGCCGGACTACTGGACATTTCTGAACGCCGTGCGCCGTCTGCTGGATGCGAATTTCACGATCGAAGGCGGGTTTGCCTTCCTGCGTTCCGGCCCGTTGACGGATGCATGGTCCGATGAACAGATCGCCCACTTCCTACGCTTCAAGAGCGCGCGGTGGGCGTGCGCCTCGATTGACTATCCGCGTTACAAAGGGCAGTACACGCACGGCACGTCGTTCCAGGAGGTCCCGCACGACAATTACACGGCTTCCTTCAACCGCTGGCGTTCCCTGGCGCCGGGCACCCAGTGCCTCGTGTATTTTCATTGTTTCATTGATGTGCTCGACGAGGCGCCGGAACGTTACGCGGACGCGCGCCTGTTGCGGCCCGACGGCCGTCAGGCCGATTACGGCAAACCGCACGATCGTATCTTCATTCCCACGGAGACGAATCGTTACGGCGCCGCCATCGCAAAGAACATTGACATCATCTTCGACGAGATCGGCGCCGAGGGTGTTTATTGGGACGAGCACGAGTACAGCCGCTGGCATTACCATTACGGCGATCCGTGGGACGGCTGTTCCGGCGATATCGATCCGGTGAAGTTTACCCTGGGCGGCCTCAAGTCGTCGGTCACGTTGCTGTCGGAATCGTGGCGCGTGGCGCTGGCCAAACGCATCCTGCAACGCGGACCGCTGGTCGGCAATGGGCCGCCGGTCACGCGCGCGATGGCGGCGCTTCGTTTTCCCTGCTTTGTGGAAACCGGCAGTATCACGCATTGCACGCAGGCGCATCTGCACTCGCCGATTGCGCTCGGCGATCACCTGACCGAACGGAATGAGGCGGATGCGTATGCCGTGATGCTGGCCGCGCTCGATTACGGGTGCGTCTACCATTGGTACGGCGACGTGACCGTGATCCCGACGCATCCGCACCTGACGCAATACATGTTTCCGATTACCCCCATCGAGTTGCATGAGGGATACATCATTGGGCAAGAACGGATCGTCACCAAGAAAAGCGGCTGCTACGGTTGGGGCGATGCCTCGCATCACGAGACGCACGTCTTCGACGACACGGGCCGCGAACAGGCGGATTTTGTCGTGCCGACCGTCGAACGGGATGGAAACCGATTCAGCGAGATTCGGATTCCGGAAGGGTGGTCGGCGGCGATTGTGCGCCTGCAATGATTCCGGCCCGATACTCGTCGCCCTTTCCGGGAATCAGTGATCCCGTAGGAGAAACTCGACGGCGGCGCGGTCGGGAATGCCCTGCTGGCCGCCGAGCTGCGTAGCCTTGATCGCGGCGGCGGCCGCGGCGAAGCGGATGGCATCGGGAATGGCGCTTCCGGACAGGAGGGCGGCGGCGTAAGCGCCGTGGAACACGTCGCCGCAGCCGGTTGTGTCCACCACCTCGACCGTGAACGCCGGCTGATGCCGGACGCGCATGTCCTTGCCGCCTTCGAGATACCAGCAACCGCGGGCGCCGTCCGTCACGGCCGTGCATGCGCGCTGCTGCGAGAGGGCAAACACCACGGACTCGATGTCGCCCGCGCCGGTCAGTTCGATGGCCAGCCGGATGGGGATGATCAGGTGGTCCGCCAAGGCGACGACCTCGCGCACCCCGGCCTCGTTGACGTTTTCGATATCCGCAATGACGGGAATGCCGAACCGCCGGGCAATTTTGCAGGCATGGGCGGTCGCTTCGGGCGCAAAATGGTCCACGAACAGCGCCCGGCTGGCGGCAATTAGATCGGCGCGGACGTCGCGGGCCCACGGCGCGACCACCTTTTCCCGTGAATACAGGATGGTGCGCTCGCCCGTTGCGCGATCCACGAGAATGGTCGAATGAAACGGCTCGGCGTCCGGATACGGAATGTCTTCCGGCGTGCCGATGCCTTCGTTGTGCAAGACCGCCCGGGTAAAATCCGACAGTTCGTTCCGGCCCAAGAAGCCCCCGTACATGCACTTGGCGCCCATACGGGCCGCCGCAACAAGCGCCGTGGCGCAAAGTCCGCCCCCCTGGCGGCGGCGTCCAAGCACCTCGGCCTTCGTGCCCGGCTGCGGAAAATGGGCGATTTCGATGAGATCGTCCACGGCGGCGATCCCGAATCCGTACAAATCGTACACTTTTCCCGTCATAATCGATGCCATCGTCAACGTCTTCTTTTCAGTTCGGCAAAGCGGGCGGATTATAGCACACGGTATTCATCCGGCCAATTTCCCGAAATCATAATTTCACATGCGTCATCCCGCATGCGTACAATAAACGCCATGTTGTGGTGTCGGCTTCAAGCGCAGCAGGGAGTGTCGTTCGCGTCGGCCAAACGGCTTTTTCGCGCGTGTGGGTTTTGCCTTGCGCTGTCGTTGTGGCTCGGCGCGGCGTTCGCGCAATACAGCGGCGACACGGCGTCGTTATGGGCGCAGGCATCCGTCTACCGGGACGAATGGGGTGTTCCGCACGTTTACGGCGACTCGCCGCGCGCCATGGCGTTCGCCTTCGGATACGCCCAGGCGGAAGATCACCTCGAAGCGATGCTCATGGCGTACCGGGTGGCCGGCGGACGCGCGGCCGAGGTTCTGGGCGAGGCCTTGGCGCCGTCCGACGAGTTCGCGCTGAAGATGGCGCATGCGGATCAGGCGCAACGCGCGCTGGCCTCGCTCGATCCGTTGACGATCGATCTGTGCGAAGGATTTGCCGTGGGCGCGAACGCGTGGATCGTCGAACATCCGGATCGCGTGCCGGTCTGGTGCGACGGCGTGCGGCCGCACGATCCCTTGGCCCTGTTGCACTGTTACCTGATGAGTTTCGCGCCGTTTGATCTACCCAATGTCTGGCGGCGCGATCCGCCTTCCCTGTCGGGAAACGCATGGGCCATCGCGCCGTCCAAAACGGAATCGGGCGAGACGTTGCTGGCGATCAATCCGCACACGCATTACGACAGCCCGTTCCGATGGTACGAGGCGCACCTGAATTGCCCCGGAATCAACATGGCGGGCGCGACGCTGTTCGGGTTGCCGGTAATCCTTCAGGGACACAACGAGGTGTTGGGCTGGGCGTTGACGCCCAATCAGCCGGATTTCGCCGACGTGTATGTCGAATCGTTCGGCATGCAGAAACGCGATCCGCGCATCCTCAACCTGCCGCCGCTGCCGGACGAGGAACGGCTCCTGCAGGAATTGATGATCGCCACGGCCCGTCCCTATTATGTGCATACTCCCCATGGCGCGGACATGCGCAGCGTGTCGTGCATGACCGGCCCGCACGGTCCGATCGTCGGTTCGGACAAAGGCCATCCCTGCGGCTATCTGGTCGGCGGATACGAGGATTTCGGCGCAATCGCCCAGTTGATGGAAATGGCGCACGCGCAGAATCTCGACGCGTTTCTGGCGGCGCTGGCCATGCACCAGTTGCCGTGTTTCCACATCGTGTACGCGGACCGGGAGGGAAACATCTTTTATCGTTACAATGCCAAAATGGGCGACAAGCCCGTTGCAGACGGCCCTCCGCCCGAACCGCCCGCGCCCCCGAAGGAACCCGAACCCGGCATGCCCAATCTCGCCCCGCCCGAACGGCCGCCGGCATCGAAACAACGCGAACCGGCCCTCATTGACTGGACAGCCCCCCTGGACGGCGCCAATCCGCTCTTTCGCTGGCAGGGCATCATCCCCCCCGATGCGCTGCCGTCGCTCGCCAATCCGCCTTCGGGTTATCTGCAAGCCTGCGGCACGCCGCCTTGGGCGGTCACAGACGGCACGGGTCTCGATCCGGCTCGGTTGCCGGGCTGGTTTTCGCGCGACCGCGACTCCCTGCGCGCCCAACGAGTGCGGCGACTGCTGGCCATGGGAAAACGATCGTTTCGCGATTGCCAGGCCATGCTCTACGATGTGGTCGTGCCGGGCGCGGGCGGCGCGGTGCAGCGCTTGATTCAACTCGCGGATCAACGCGCCGATTTTGTGAACGACGCCCACCCGGATCTCGCCGCGGGGATCGATCTCCTGCGTTCGTGGAACGGACTTTCGGACACCGCCAGCACGGGCATGACGTTCTACCATGCATGGTGGACGTCGCTGCGCCGCCATGTCCAGCCGATGAACGGCATGGGCATGAGCGCCCCGTGGCAAGCGGACGACGCCCTGATGATTGCGTTCCAGGAAAACAGCGAACCGTTTCAGGATGCGATCATGAGCGCGGCGCTCGACGCCGCCCGCATGATGCGGAACGAATTCGATTCCGTGTCAGTGCCCTGGGGCAGCGTCCACACCCTCACCCGCGGCGCACGCGAGGCGGGACTTGCGGGCGCCACGAGCGGCGAACCGATTATGGTTGCGTCCGACACGGCTTTCGACGCGAAAAAGTGGCGCGTGACCTACGGCTACGGCTTTGCGATGGCCGTCTCGTTCGGCGAGAAAACATCGGCCGTCTCGATGGTCCCGTTTGGAAGTTCGGAGGATCCGAAATCCCCGCATTTCGCCGATCAACTCGACCTGATGGCGGAACGTCGTTTCAAGGTCACGCGGTTTGCCCTCGAAGACGTCCAGCGCCATGCGACAAGCGCCCGGGGCCGGTCCCTATGTCTACGCCCCAAGGGAACCGGCGGCCAGATTATCCTTACATCGGAAGCGCCCGTCGAGGCGCGCCTGAACGCCTTGTCGGAACCGCCCGCGCCCCCGCCCGAGGGTCTTGTGCCTTTCACCGTATACATGGAAATCGAAAAAGCGCCCAAAGCCGCCCCTGTTCACATCCGGCTCGAAATTCCGGTGTCCGCCGTGCTGTGCGCGCGCGAAAACCTTCCATCCCTTGCCGTCCACGCCTGCGATACGCGGCGCGACTGGGTGCGTTTGCCCGCGCAAACGCTGGACGCCGAATCGCGAACCTTTACGGCAGACGACGAACAGGGACCCGCCGTTTACGCGATTCTCGGCCCCGCGGAATTCCGCGCCTCGCGGCTTGTGATTCCCGGCGAGACGTCCGGCGCTTCCCCAGGCGAACCCTTCCGGTCTGAAACCGGGGCCGCCATGAATCAGCAAAACCAATCCGACAATGCCTCCGTGCCCGCGGAAACAGACATGCCCTCAACCGAATCCAGTGCCCCCATGCGGGGCGTCCCGCCGAAACAGTCTAGGGCCCCGATCGTCATACCGCAAGAATTGCAACAACCCAAGGCGGACACCCCTCCAACACTCGAATTCGTGCCCCCGCAAAACGAACAATCCAAACCAAAAGATCGGTCCGCTCCCACCCCCAAGCGCAACTACCGTTTCGACCGGTCAAAATCCAAACAATAGGATCGCCTCACCTGATCCCAGCGCGTTTTTGGTTTTATCGGCACGCGTGCTATACTTCGCTGTTTTGGCGCGCCGCATGGCCGGATGCGCGGGGAAAACACCGAGGTGTTACGTGTGAGCAAGTTGTATTGCGGGATAGATTTCGGCACGACCAATTCCAGCGCGGCGATCTCGGACGGCGAACGAACGTGGGTGCTTGAACTGGATCGCCTGAACGACGCGCCGCAATCGCTGCCGTCGCTGTTGTACTTGTCGCGCGAGGGCGAGCAGATCGTCGGGCGCGCGGCCGCCGACGCCTTCATCGAACGCAATGTGGATCGCGAGGTCCGGCTGGAACAGGTGGATCTGAACACGGCGATCGAGGCCTATGTCGCGTCGGAACCGGACAAGAGCGAGGGATATCGCCCGATCGAATTGATGGAGCCGCGCGTGACGGAAGGTGTCCGTGTGTCGGCCACAGTGGAGGTGAATTCGCCGGGTCGGCTGTTCCAGTCGCTCAAGAGCCTTCTGCGTTACCGCGCGTTTCGCGGCACCGAGGTCTTCGGCCAGACCTACCAGATCGAAGAACTCGTGGCCATGATCCTCCGGCGCATCAAACAGTCCATCGAGGCGGAAACGGGCGCGCCTGTCGTCAAGGTCGTCATGGGCCGTCCGGTGCGATTCAGCGCCAATCCCGGCGAGGATGCCGTTGCCGAACGCCGGTTGCGCGTCGCGGCGGGCCTGTCGGGCTTCGAGGAAGTGATTTTCTTCTATGAACCGGTCGCGGCCTGTCTGGAATACGCCGTCACCACCGACCGCGATCTGACGCTCATGGTAGTGGACATCGGCGGCGGCACCTGCGACGTATGCGTCATGACGTTCGGCGCCGGGGGAAACGCCATGGAACGCGTGGCGGGAAGCCGCATCCTCGGGGTGGCCGGTGTGCCGGTGGCGGGCGACGCGATCGATCGCGAAATCGTTCAGGCCAAGCTTTTTCCGCGTTTTGGAAGCCAGTCGCGCTACGGTCCGTCGAATCTTCCCATCCCGCAGTTCCTGTTCAACCATATCCTCGACTGGCAAAACCTCTACAAGCTCAACACGGAGGAAACGCTCAACTGGCTTACCGCCGTCGAAATGAGTTCGGATCAACCGGAAGCGATCCGCGCGCTTCGATATCTTGTCCAACGCAATTACGGTTATCTCGTGGCGCGCGAAGCCGAGGCCGCCAAGAAACGGCTATCGTCCGTCACCGAAACCGATATCGTCATCGCGCGCGAGGTCATCCAAATCCGTGAACGACTTGAGCAGGTCGAATTCGCCCATATCATCGGGCACGATCTCGACGCCATGCTCGAAAGCATCGAGGAGGCGGAACAAACCGCCGGGATTGCGCCCGGCGACATTGACTATGTGCTGACGACCGGTGGCACGTGCCTTGTTCCCGCCGTGCGTCAGATGCTTGAATCGCGCTACGGGGCCAAACGCATCATCCAGCGCGACACGTTCACGAGCGTCGCGACGGGGTTGGCCGTCGCCGCGCGCTATGCGTAGGGCAGTCCGGTTGCGCGGGATGTCAGCGATCCGCCGCGGGATCGTTGGCGGATATGGCCTGCAGGAAGGCTTCTTCCAGGCTTTGGCGCACCGGCCGCAGGTGGCGAATCTGGGTCTGTTGCGCCTTGGCGATCTCGAAGAACAGCCGGACGCTCGTGGCGGGCGGGGTTTCGACCAGCAGGTTGCCGGAGTGTTCGTCGCGCCAGGTGCAGCCCGCGGATTCGAGCGCGGCCATGAAGGCCTCGCGGTTGTCGCGCACACGCACTTCGTAAAGCCCTTCGCGCTGCGCGGTAATCCGATCGATCGTATCGTCAATGGCGACCCGTCCGCGCGCCATGACGACGATCCGGTCGCAGACGTACTCGACATCCGGCAACAGGTGCGACGACAACAGCACAATGACCTTGCGTTTGTGGGCGAGTTCGCGGACGAGGTCGAGCATTTCGATGCGGCCTTCGGGATCAAGACCGTTTGTGGGTTCGTCGAGCAGAAGCAATTTCGGATCGTGGATGAGCGCCTGGGCGAATTTGACGCGCTGGCACATGCCGGTCGAGTAGGTTTCCATTTTTCGGTAGCGGTTTTCGCCGAAACCCACGTAGTTGAGCACCTCGTGGGCGCGTTCCATGGCGTCCACACGCGACATGCCCGACAACGATCCGCAATGCGTCAACAGCGAGACCGCGCTCACTTTCGGGGACACGATGTCCCGTTCGGGCATATAACCGAGCCGCTGTCGGGCTTCGAGCGCGCGTTCGGGCATCGGCAGGCCGAACAGGGCGGCCGAACCTTTCCGGGGCCGCAGGAACCCCAGCAGGGTTTTGAGCAGGGTGCTCTTGCCGGCGCCGTTCGGTCCCAGAAGACCCACGGCGCGCCCCGTCGAACCGTCCGCCGCCACGTCGAACGTCATCCCCTGAAGCACGTTCAGGTCGCCGTAGGAAACGTGTACATCGTTCAATGAAATGGCTGTCAACGACATGTAATATCCTTCATTGCGGCGCGCCCTGTGCCCGTTCCGGATTGGCGATCTCGACATTCATGTTCACGACTTGCCCGTCGGCGATGTCCACCATGCCGTGGAACACCTGGCGCATGTTGCCCAGCATGACCTCGCCGAGATTGCTCATGAACACGTCGAGTTGGTACTGGCCTCCGACGAGATTGTCAATGCGGAAATAGCCGTTCGACGCGACCGGCGCCATGCCCATCACATATTGCCACGGACCGGCCTGATCCTGGAACCATGCCAGTGGATTCGCGACGTTGAGCGAGACGGGCGGCGCGCCGGGTTGCTGGAGAATCGCATACCCCAGGTAGCCGCCGGGCGGCGGGGGCACGCAGCGGCCTTCGAGCGCGGTATTCGTGGGTTCGCCGAAATTGAAGACCGTGGGTTGTCCTTCCACGATTTCAATCCTCCCGTGAAGCGGCGAGAAGAACCCCATGATGGGGCCGCCTGCCGAAAGCGACATGGCCGTCCCAAGATAGATGCCGGCGGGCAGCCGCTCAAAACGGTACCGGCCCTGGGCGTCGGTCGAGGTAATCTCCGACACGCCGTTGCCGGCGACGCCGACAAACGCACCCGGTTCGAGGTAACCGTTGAATTGAACGGTGCCCTGAAGCGCGTTGCCGTAGCCCAGCGCGATCGTGACACCGGTGATTTGTTGTCCTTCGGCCAGCGCGATGGGAGGCGTTTGCGCCTGGGCGTATCCTTCCAGCCGGGCATGAATCTGATAGGTGTCCGCCGCAAGGTTGGTGAATGCGAACGATCCGTCCGCGCCGACCTGCATGCCGTTGCCCGGGCCGCCTCCCTCCATGCCGGGCAACATGCCCGCCACGGGATTCGCGGTCGAACCGGTCCACACAAGGGCGCCTTGCGGACTCTTCCCGTCGGGCGTCGAAACGCGGCCCTCGATACGCCCGCCCGCTTCGCGCAGGTAGAGGGTGATATGGCCGACATGTTGGCCCGGCGCGACCGACACAAACTCGCGCCCAGGAGTCAGCCCCGCCGCGCGGGCTTCAACCGTGTAGTCGCCTCCCCCGACGGTAATGCTGAATGAACCCTGCGGGTCGTTGAACGAACCGCCCGATGCGCCGTCGAGCATCATGCCGATGGTGCGGCCGCCGCCGATATTCGCCGCGGATGCGCGGACCGAGTACCCGCCCGTGGGCGGTTTTCCCGTTTCGCGCACCAGCACGGTCCCGGAAATGACCGACGCGGATTGCATGACGATATCGGTCGGCTCGTCGAGTTTGACGGCGGTGACGTTTTGCGACTGGTATCCGGCCTTTTGCGCCGTGAGCATGAGGAAGCCTTCGGGCACCTTGTCGAACCGGTACGCGCCGTTGGCGTCCGTTTCGGTGTTGCTGCCGCCCGCGCTCATGTCGGCTTGGCCGACCATGGCCAATTCGATGCGCACGCCGGACAGGGCCGCGCCCGATGTATCCGTGACGGTTCCGTACACGGTGGATTTTCCGCTTTCGACGGGCGTGAGGGCGATGCGCACGCCGCGGATGTCGTTTGTGCCGTCCGGATAGACGGGCTCGCCGATGGCCGCGAATTTGTAGCCTTCCTTTCGCGCCATGATCTGATATTCGCCGATGGGCAAATTGGGAATGGTGAAACTGCCATCCTCGCCCGACGTCGCGTTGCGCAGCGCCTGGGGCGAATCGAGCGGGGAAAAGAACCGGCCATAGGCGGGTATGCAGACCACTTCCGCTTCGGGAATCGGCGAGTTGTCCGTGTCCACGACGTATCCATACACGTTGCTGCCGGGACTGACGTGCATGTCTATCCGCACCGTCCGCTGTGTTCCCGACAGCATGAACGGCGCGCTCAACTGGGGGGCGCATTCGCGGGGCATGGCCATGACGCGCCATTCCTTGTTGAGCGGCACACCGGAAAGTTCGTAATAGCCGTTCGCGTCGGCGCGCCCGGCGACCGGCGGCGCCTGGCGGATGCCCGCATCGGCGATTTGCGAGATCATGCTGGCCGATGAACACAGCACCATGTCGGCCGGCAGCGGTTTGCGATCGCGGGTCGTCACATAGCCCCAGACCTGACCGGCCGCATCCACCATGAAATCCACCCCGGTTACTTCCTGGGTTTCGGTCCGTATGGATGCGTTGCGCATGGGAACCATTCCTGTAATCATGTAGGGGGAACGGGACACATCCAGGCGCACTTCGTACTCGCCCGGCAGCAGGCCGGAAAGCGTGTAGCGCCCCTGGGGATCCGTTCGCGCCGACGAATGGGCCCTGCCGTTCGTGAAAACGTGGACGCCCACCGCCGGCGTGCCCGAACCGCGTTCCGTTACGCGGCCCGAAATGCTGGCCCCGCGCGACAGGCTGAAATCCGCGCGCGCAATTTGGTCTTCCGACAGATCTACCTTTTGACGGGCCGTGAGAAAGCCGTTGAAGGCGGCCTCGACGAAATACGTGCCCTTGATCTCGACGCGCAGCGCATAATGGCCGTCCTTGTCCGCATAGGCCCGCGCCTTCGCACGTTGTTCGGGATCGTCCTGCGCCGTCAAGATGCACGAAACCAGGGCGCGATTGACGGGTTTTCCGGTTCCGGCCTCGGTGACGCGCCCTTCCAAAATGCAGCGACCTTCCTGTTTTTCCTCGATGGTGTTCGAGGCGGGTTCCACCGGTTTCGGCGGGTCCCGCCGGGATCTGGGCACAAGACTTGACGGCGCATCCGGCGGAAAATCCGTTTCGGGCCGCTCCGGCTTGGGTTGAAAGGCGATGGTGGATGCAGGCGGCGCTTCCGGTTTTCGCGGTGCAAAAAACAGCGCCAACACGACCCCGGCCGCCATTATCGCAAAGAGTCCCGCGAGAATGGCGAACGTGTTGCCGCCGCGCCGCCGTGCCGTTCCGCGGCCCTTTACCACGAGAATGTCCTCCGTGCAGTCGAAACTCGAACTTCGCTTATCCTACCAGAATCGCGATGCCGGCGTTACGCGCCGAAACGTTGCCGTGCATAGGCCATGTCCTCGCGGATGGCCAGTTTCTGCGTGCATTTTTCCTCGCACGCGCCGCATTCGGTGCATGCGTCTGCGCCGGTTGCCTGTCGGCGGTACCGTTCGCGCGCCGACGCCGTGAAACCCCAATACCGATCGTCCATCACGCAGGCCATGATCTCCGGAATCGCGATGCCGGCCGGACAGGGCAGGCAGTATTCGCATCCGGTGCACAGCCGGCTTGCGCCCTCCGACACCTCCGCCATGTATTCGTGAATGCGGCGAAGTTGATCCCCGGAAAACGGTCCCGCTTCGGCGGAGGCAATCGAATCGCGAATGTCGGAGGCTTTGCCCACGCCCGAAAGAATCGTGTCCACGTTTGGATTCGACATGAGGTACCGAATGGCAAGATCGGGAACGGACGCCGCGCCGATTTCTTCCGCCAGCCGCGCCAGCACCGGGCTGGGTTCGGCAAGGCGTCCCCCTCCGACGGGATTCATGACCAGTGTACCGATTCCGAGCCGGTGCGCGGCGGCGATGGCCGGCGCATACCGCGTTTGCAGGATGTTGTACGTGAACAGGATGATTTCGCACCAGTCCGCCTCGGGCAAGTACGAAACAAGACTCTCCGGCTCGTCGTGTGTCGTGAAGCCGGCATGGCCGACGATTCCCTCGTCCATGGCCTTGCGGATCCCGTCGAGCATGCCGCCCCGCCGCGTTACCTGGTTGAATTGTTCGCGGCTGTTGATGCTCCATATCTGGTAGAAATCCAGGTAATCAACATCGAGCCGTTTCATCTGCTCGTCCATGCGCCGCCGGACGCAGTCCGCGGACGTATCGTCGCTTTTTTCTATCGGCATCCCCCATGGCGACCACTTCGTCGAGAGAATGACTTTCTCGCGGTAACCGTCTTTCAAGGCCCGCGCCAGTTTCAATTCGCAGTCCTCGTAGCCGCGGCTGGCGTCAATATAGACCATGCCCGCGTCAATGGCTTTCCGAATCAGCGCCGCCGCCTCGTCGAAATCCGCCGGCAGCCGCATCGGACCCAGGTTCACGCGGGGTATCCGAAACCCGCTGCGTTTTCCAAAATCGCGCAACTCCATATCGCTTTTTCCAAATCGCCCATTGTTTTCGCGCACATACCGCCGTTTACTGCCGTCCAAAATAACGTGAAGGCGCCGAGTTTGCAACCACGCGGGCGTTTGTCCATTGGAAGATCCCATGCGGCATGTGTTCCAATAGTTTCGTCGTTTGCCGCCCATGCGCGCCGCGCGCGGAAGCGGCGAACCCCGCAATTCGGAAGGTGGCAGGAACCATGGCTGGGATTTTGATGACGGTGGTCGCGCAAATGGCATGCGGGGCGGCGCCCACGCCCGCGGAATTGGATGAGGCGCGGCGCTGGGTGGCCGCGAAATTCGAGGGAATCCAAGTGGCGCCGGAACCCGCGGCGGGCATCGTCGTGTTCGCGAACAACGATCCCGTCCAGCCCAACGCGCGCCACGGCCGCCCCATGCGCATCGCCGGCGTCGAATACACCCGCGGTTTGTACTGCCATGCCGTGAGCCGTCTTCTGGTGCGGCTGCCGGGGCCGGGCGCCCGGTTCGACGCCATCGCGGGCATGGATTCGAACGAGCAGACCAGCGGCGGACGCGGCAGTGTCGTCTTCCACGTGCGCGTGGGTGAAGGCGAAGCGTGGAAATCCGAGGTCATGCGCGAAGGCATGGCGGGCGTGCCCGTGTCGGTGGAACTGAACGGCGCAAGGGACTTTCATCTCGACATTGACGATGCGGGCGACGGCATCAGCTGCGATCAGGCCGACTGGGCCGAAGCGCGCGTCACGTTGGCCGACGGAACTGTGCTGTGGCTGGGCGATTTGCCGCTGGAAGGACCGGCGCGCATGCCGTATTCGACCGATCCGTTCATCTCGTTCACCTATGGCGGCCGCCCTTCGTCGGAGTTTCTTTCCTCGTGGAAATTCGAACGGTCTTCGCGCAAACTCGATGAAAACCGAACGGAATACACGCTGTCGTACACGGATCCGGACACGGGTCTCGTCGCGCGGTGCATCGGTATCGTCTACGACGACTTTCCAACGGTCGAATGGACATTGCGCTTCGCGAACACCGGTGCGAAAGACACGCCCATCATCGAAAACATCCGCGCCCTGGATACGGTTTTCGATCGGGGCGCAATGGGCGAGTATGTATTGCACTACCACAAAGGGGACAATTGCACCGCCGACAGTTTCGAGCCGCAAGAGACAACCCTCGGCCCGAAAACGGAAAAGACGATCGCCAACACCGGCGGGCGTCCGACGCAGATCGCGTTCCCCTATTTCAACATTTCCGCCGGCAACGAGGGGCTGATTTTCGTGTTGAGTTGGGCCGGACAATGGGACGCGGCGTTCGCGCGCGACGAAGGCGTCCGCTTGTCGCTGAAAGCGGGGCAGGAGCGCACGCATTTCACGCTGCATCCGGGCGAGGAGGTCCGGCAGCCCATGGTTGTCCTCCAGTTCTGGAAAGGCCACCGCCTGCACGCCCAGAACGTATGGCGCGCATGGATGCTTGCGCACAACCTGCCCCGGCCCGGCGGAAAACGGCCGCCCGTGCCGCATCTCGCCGCGTGCAGTTCGCATCAGTACGGCGAAATGATCCACGCGAACAGCGACACCCAGAAATTTTTCGTGGACAAATACCTCGAACGCGGCCTCATGCTCGATTACTGGTGGATGGACGCCGGTTGGTACTGGAACAAGACAGGGTGGCCCAACACCGGCACATGGGAAGTAGACACAAACCGCTTTCCCGGCGGCCTGCGCCCGATTTCGGATCACGCCCACGCGAAAGGCGTCAAAATCATCGTGTGGTTCGAGCCGGAACGCGTGACGGCGGGCACGTGGCTCGCGGACAACCATCCGGAATGGATCCTCGGCGGCAAGGACGGCGGCCTGCTCAATCTCGGCAACCCCGAAGCCCGCGAATGGCTCACGAACCACGTGGACAAACTTCTGACGGAGCAGGGCATTGACCTGTACCGGCAGGATTTCAACATGGACCCGCTCGACTTCTGGCGAAAGAACGATGCCGAAGATCGGCAGGGCATCACCGAAATTCGCCACGTCGAGGGTTATTTCCAGTATTGGGACGAACTCCGGCGGCGGCATCCGAACATGCTCATTGACTCGTGCGCGAGCGGCGGACGCCGCAACGATCTCGAAACGCTGCGGCGCGCCGTCCCGCTGCTGCGCAGCGACTACATCATGGAGCCCACCGGCAACCAGTGCCACTCATGGGCGCTTCCGCTCTGGTTCCCCTTCTACGGCACGGGATCGTCGAAGACCGACACCTACCTCATCCGCAGCACGCTGTGTCCCCATTACATCGCCTGTTGGGACCAACGCGACGACGCGATCGATTGGGCCAACATCAAGCGTATCGTGGATCAATGGAAGGCCTTTGCACCCAATTATTACGGCGACTACTATCCGCTGACCGAATACTCGTTGCGCAACGATCAATGGATCGCGTGGCAATTCCATCGCGCCGGCGAAAACGAGGGCATGGCGCAGGTCTTCCGGCGCGAGAACAGCCCCTACGAAACCGCGCGCCTGCCGCTCCACGGACTCGATGCGGACAAGACCTATGCCGTGACGGATCTCGACAGGCCCGATGCCCCCATGACTCTCACCGGCAGGGAACTCCTGGAAAAGGGTCTGCCGGTCACCATCGAGCGCAGACCCGGCGAAGGGTTTTTCGTCTATCGCGAAAAAAAATGAGGCGGAAACGGCCGGATTCGGAACGAAAAATGTTCTTCCGGATCAGGCGTGTTGAAGGGTGCGGGCGTAATGCGCCTTGAGGCGTTCCTCCAGCGTGTCGTCGTCGGCTAAAAACGGATTATGGACCGGCGCGGAGACAAGGCCCGCCCGGTCTATTTCGAGGCAAATGACGCGGCGCTCGCAAACGATCGAACGGATGCATTCGGTCAAGATGATCGCCTGTTCTTGTCGGCCCATCTCGACAGCGAGCGCCCGCACGCGCCACGTGCCGTCATCCACGAACAGATCGG
Source organism: Candidatus Hydrogenedentota bacterium (assembly GCA_035450225.1). NCBI lineage: Bacteria > Pseudomonadati > Candidatus Hydrogenedentota > Candidatus Hydrogenedentota bacterium. The sequence goes on along the minus strand of DAOTMJ010000004.1, from coordinate 77,617 downwards.
CCAGCCGGGCGGCATGGCCATCCAGGGTGTCAATCTGGTATCCCAGCAGGTGCTTGAAACTTTGCCGGTTGGATCCGGGCCGGCGATGAGGCGCCGGTTCCGGTTCCGGCATGCCGCTGAGGGGAGTCCAATGTGATACCCATGCCGAATATTCCCGCATCTGTTCCTCGATTTGTTTGTAAATGGGCGGATCGGCGGAAATGAGCGGCGAATGCCCGATTTCGGTGCGGGTTAGGTTCACGCATAGGGCCATATCCCGCCATTCGACATGGACAATCTTGTCAGCCGAAATAAGGACATTGCGCCATGGGTAGCGGAAGCCCAAGCCCACGACCACGTATTTCAGCGCGCCGGTATCGCTGTCGAAGTGAAAATCCCGGACCTTTCCACAAGAACCATCCGTTGATTCAATGCGGAAACCCAGCGTTGCTTTCAAACTTCTCAACATTGTGTCCGATCCTTTCGTTTTTGCCTGTGCGCAGGCGTGCCCATTTCACATGCTTTTCTTCCAAATTGGTTAGAGCACTGATCCTTACAGCAAGAAAAGGGCCAAGATTGATCGCAAAGATAATCGTGTCGTAAAAGTTACATAAATTGCTTTTGTGAAATAAGTTATGAATTGAATTCCATCCCGTGTTCCGTAGCGCCCTGATCCTTTCTGCGTCCGTCCGTTACGGGAGGACGCAACAGAACACACGGAAAACCGCAACTTTCTCTGTTGCCCCGGTTTCATGCACAGGGCGGTCGGGAACAATCCGGGGCGGATCGGGCAGGTGGTTTCTTCGTCTTTGTTGACACGGCATGCGCAACGCGCTACCGTGGAGCGGCAAGGCAACCGAGGAGGGTCAAGGCATGCGGATGTGGCTGGGTTTGATTTTGATGACGGCGTTTGCCGCGATGGCGCTAAATGGCGGCGCTGTTGCGGAGGATCGGCAGCCGGATCGAATGCAATGGTGGCGCGAGGCGCGGTTTGGCCTGTTCATCCATTGGGGCCCGGTCAGCCTCAAGGGCACGGAGATCGGGTGGTCGCGGGGGGGCGAGCGGCGCGGCACGGGCGGCGCGCCGGGGCAAATTCCCGTGGAGGTGTATGACAACCTGTACAAAGAGTTCAATCCGGTCGAATTCAACGCGAGGGAATGGGTGGAAATCGCGAAACAGGCCGGAATGAAGTATCTTGTGTTCACGACGCGGCATCACGACGGATTTTCAATGTTCGACACGGCGTTGTCGGACTACAAAATCACGAATTCGCCGTTCAAGCGCGACGTGGTGGCCGAATTGGCGCAGGCGTGCCATGAGGCCGGGTTGCGCCTCGGTTTTTATTATTCGCCGCCGGATTGGCATCACCCCGACTACCGCACGGAAAACCATGCGCGATTTCTCGAATACCTGCACGGGCAAGTGCGCGAGTTGTGCACGAATTACGGCCGGCTCGACATCTTCTGGTTCGACGGGCTGGGCGGAACCGTCAAGGATTGGGATTCCGAAAAACTTGTTGCGATGATTCGCCGGTTGCAGCCGGACATCATCGTGAACAATCGCGCGGGACTTCCCGAAGATCACGACACGCCCGAACAGACCGTCGGCACGTTTCAGCGTTCGCGGCCCTGGGAAACCTGCATGACCATCGGCGATCAGTGGGCGTGGAAACCCAACGACCGCGTGAAATCGCTCAAGCAGTGCCTCGACGTACTTGTCCGCTGCGCGGGCGGCGACGGCAACCTGCTGTTCAACGTCGGCCCGATGCCGGACGGGCGCATCGAGGGGCGGATGGTCTCGCGCTTGGCTGAAATGGGCGCATGGCTGAAACAATACGGCGAGACCATTTATGGAACGCGCGGCGGGCCGTTCAAGCCCGGCATGTGGGGCGCGAGCACCTGCAAGGGCGATAAGGTTTACGTCCATATCCTCGACTGGAAGGCCGTGGATTCGTCATGGCGGTTGCCGAAAATAGATGCGCGAATCAAGGAGGCGTCCATGTTGACGGGTGGAAACGTCAAGGTCCGCCGGACGCCCAAGGGGATTCGACTCGACATTCCCGAAACGGCTCGGCAGGATCTGGACACGATCGTCGTGTTGACGCTCGATCGTCCCGCGTTCGACGTGCCGCCTGTCGCGGCCGTTGATCCGAAATCGAAGGCGATCGGCCCGTCCGCCTCGAACGTGTTTCAAAACATGCCGGAATATGCGGCGGCCATGGCCTTCGACGACGACCCCGGCTCGCGTTGGGCCACCGACGGAGGCACGCACAAGGCATGGCTTGCCGTTCGCCTGAAGAAGCCCGCGACGTTCGCGGGGGTGCACATACGCGAGGCCTGCGGATCGCGCGTCCAATCCTTCGCCATCGAATACATGAAAAACGGCACATGGATTTCCTGCTACCAGGGCAAGACCATCGGCGAGGATTTTCGCGCCGCCTTCGCGCCCGTGAAGGCACGGGAATTCCGTCTCAATATCCTCAAAGCCACTGAAGGGCCCACCCTGTTCGACTTCCGGCTCCTGCCCCAGGAAAAACGTTCTTCCGGAGGGCGGTAAGGGGAAAACGTGCATTCAGCGGTTATAATCGAAGGAGCTCCGTTCAACGAAAGAGATACGAGTTGTCATGAGACCTTGGGTCTCCCCTGTGGGGGATGAAATGGAATTCTCTTGAATAATCGCGCAAGCGATTGAAGATGTCGTAACTCCTTGTTTCGATCACGATTACACGCACGAGCACGCGCACGAACAGAGTGGCGGTCGGATGTATTTTAGGGAAAAGGGACGAAAAGGACCTCAAGAACAGTAAAACAATGGAGAAAGTCCTTTGAGTCGTTTGCGGCCTTCATGTTTTTCCCCTCGACGCTTTTCCCGATCGTCAATGGGCCGACGATCGGCGATTTGACCGGTGGTAAAAAGCCGGGGTAAGATTTACACAATTCAGATTACAGGGATGGGATCTACAGCCAAGAGAGGGAAAGACATGAAGCACATCGGCAGTATCTCGAAGTTTCCAGTGGCGGCCTCGGAGACATCGGACGGCGTGGACATCGGGGGCATCATTTCGGGTGCGGGCAAGGCGATCGGTTCCATCATCTTCGCGACGGCCTTGGGTTCCGCCGTCAAGACGGCCGCCGGCTTTTTGGAGACGCTTGTTCCGGACGACACGACCCGTTGAGGTAGCGCCTCTTCCTCGCCGGTTTTTTCACGAACCGGGGGGCGTGTTGGTCCAGCCGTCTATCGAAAACGCCTGGCCGCCGGTGTAGAACGAATTGTCCACGTACAGGATTTGGAACGGATCCACGTCCTCGTCAATCAGCGTGTTGAAGTCGAACCGCAGGATAGGCCCGAATGCGGCGAAGGGAAGTTGTGTGTCCGTCAAACCGGGCGAGGGGCTTTCGAGCACGACCCACACGCCGGGCAGGACGCCGTCATGCTCGATGGACTGGGTCCATGAGGCACAAAGGCCGCCATCCGGCGCCTCCACCTTCTGCACGGTGAACGCGTAGGGGCTTTCGATGTAAAAACGCAGTTTCCAAATATACCGGCACACGTAACTCGCGCGAAGAAAAATGGTCGTTCGATTGCCGCTTTTCGAGGGCACTGTGCGCAGGCGGCCCCGGAGTTCATCGCTGGCGTAGTCGGCGACGGCGTAGGCGTAGGGCGATTCATACGATGCCGTCCGGTTTGCGATGGTCAGATAGAACGAGGGGAAGAATTTCACGTCCGACCGCTTCAGCGTCGCCCAGCGAAGCGTGTAGCGCGCGTCGAAGTCGTTCACGATCTGGCGGAAGGCCGTTTCGAGTTGGACGGCGTTTTCGGCGGCATAGAAAGCGCCGTTTGTCTGCGAGGCGACCGATTGCAGCACGCCCGTGTTGGGATTTTTTCCGTAGCCGATGGCGTAGATGCGCACGCCGCGTTCACGCGCGATTTCAACGGCTTCCTCCTTGGTGTGAAAACTCGACGTGTCGAATCCGTCCGACAGGAAAACGACGTCGCGTATTTCGTCGTTCTGGTTTTCGGGCGCGAATTCCTCGACCGCGGAATACACGGCGTCCCAGCAGCGCGAGATGCCCGAATAGGGATACACGAATTGCAGCCAGATGCCCTTGATCCGGTTTGAGACAAAGTCCTTGTCGGCGGTCAGTTCGCACACCTTTTCCGGTTCGGTCTCGCGATGAAATTCGTAGACGCCGACGCGCGCATCGGCGTTCAGCGCGGGCAGAAAGACATTTCTCGCCCCGGCTTCCATTGTTTGAATGGCGTCCGAAACGCCATCCTCGTTGAGGTCGCCGTTTGCGGCAATGGATGCCATGCTCGCCGAATAATCGAGCACCAGAAAACAATTGGCCTGCTTGCTCGATGCTTTCGCGAAACGGGGAGGGCTTTCGTCGGCCACGATGGGGGCGTTGCTTTCCCGGCACGACACCTTGAATTGGGCCGGTTCGCCGATGACGGGCTGTTTGAAGCGATCATGCAGTGAAAACGTGAAATCGAGCAGGTACGGGGCCGAATAAGCGTAGGTCAGGCCGGCCACATTCAGATCGCTTCCCGTTACGCCTTGGGTGCCGTCCGAATAGAGGGAAACCGTCACTTGAACGGGGGCCACGCCCGGCGCGGTGATGTTGAGGCGGCCCTGGTACGTTCCGGCGGCCAATCCCTGGCGCGTGACGGCGACCGTGATGACACGTTTGTCCGCAGGTCCGGTGCTGGTGGCCGTGGCGGGCGTGCAATACATCCAGGGAACGTCGGGCTTGACGGTGAACGTGACCGAGTTCAACGCGCCGTTGTTCCAGACCTCGAAATTCCAAGATTGCTGGCTTTTTCCAAAATCGTAAGAAAGATTGGAAACGGCGATGGCATTAGTGGGGGAAGGACACCCCGCCAGCCACACCGGCAACATGGCCGCCAACGCCAGACCCGCCAGCCTCGCGCTTCGCGATACTCGCATAATCGTCTCCCTCGACCGCCCACGACAACAGGCGGACAGACCCCATTCGTGTTTCGACTCCCGCAGCATGCCGCAATCCAGCCGCAATGTCAACATGGCTTGATCCCGTCAAGTTTACCCGCGAGAGGCCGGGATGTTACGCAAAGGGCTGGCGCGCGGTTCCGGATTGGGTTATCATGGGGCCGGAGATCGCGGAATGTCCGAGGAATTGCGCCAGATTCTTTTTTCGCACAGCATGCCAGCGGCGCCGGATCTGGTCCGGCGCGAGGACGACGGCGCGTTGCGTTGTCTCGCCTGCGGCAACCGGTGCCGCGTGATGGACGGAGACAGCGGCATTTGCCGGGTCCGGATGAATTGCCGCGGCGAACTTCGCGTGCCGGGCGGATACGTCGCCGGCCTGAATGTGGATCCCATCGAAAAAAAACCTTTTTATCACGTCTTCCCCGGGCAAACCGCTCTGTCGTTCGGTATGCTGGGATGCAACCTCCATTGTTCGTTCTGCCAGAATTGGATTTCGAGCCAGGCCTTGAAGGATGCCCAATCGGGCGGCTCAATTCGTCCCGTCACCGCGCAACGGCTGGCGGACATGGCCGTCGAGGCCGGCGCTCCCGTCATGGTCAGCACCTACAACGAGCCGCTGATAACCGCCGACTGGGCGCGCGAGGTGTTCGAAAAGGCCTGCGAGCGGGGCATCGTCTGCGGGTTTGTGAGCAACGGGTACGCGACGCCCGAGGTCATTGCGTTTCTGCGTCCGGTCATGAAACTGTACAAGGTGGATCTTAAATGTTTCAGCGAATCGGGCTACCGGGAACTGGGCGGCAGGCTCAAGACGGTTCTTGAAACGATAGGCCTTCTTCGTGAATTGGACTATTGGGTCGAGGTGGTTACGCTTGTCGTGCCCGGCTTCAACGACGATTCCGAACAGTTGGCCGGCATGGCAAGGACGTTGGCCGCGCTGGATCCCTGCATTCCGTGGCACGTCACGGCCTTTCACCGCGATTACCGCCGCACGCAGGGGCGCGACACGAATGCGGGCGACCTCCGGCGCGCCTACGACGCGGGCAAGGAGGCCGGTCTTCGTTACGTGTACGCGGGCAATCTTCCCGGCCGCATGGCCGGTGCGGAAAACACCTATTGCCCGCAATGCGGCGCGCTGCTTGTCGAGCGATGCGGTTTCCATGTTCGCGTGAACCGTCTGACCGACGGGGCCTGCCCCCTGTGCCGGCACGCCATTCCGGGCGTATGGAAATCCGTCGGAACCTGACGAACGACGAAACGAACGTAACCCATGGGAGCGGAACATGATTATGACGTTGCTGTTTGGACTGCTGGGCGCCGCCCGGTCCTTCGAGGATCGCTTTGCGAATCCGCCCGCCGAATCGCGGATACTGCCCATCGTTCATACCCTTCCCGACGAACCGGAAAAACAGGACGAGTTGTTCGACCGTCTGCTTACAAAAGGGTGCGGCGGCATTACCACAAACGTCAGTTTCAGCGGCGGATATGTCGAAAGCGAGGATCGCTGGAAGGCGTTTCTGCGGGCCGTGCCCGAAGCCCGGCGGCGCGGCATGAGCCTATGGCTGTACGACGAAAAGGGATATCCCTCCGGCAATGCAGGCGGCATCACCTTGCGCGATCACCCGGAATGGGAGGCGCGCGGATTGCTCGCGGTCCAAGCGCGTTGCGGCGAGGGACACGCGGTCCTCAATCTGCCCCCGGGCCGTCTTGTGCATGCCATGGCGTATCCCGTCCGCGAGGGCCGCATGGACGACAGCGGCATCAATCTTTCCGGGCTTGCCGCAAACGGGTCCATAACCTGGAAGGCGCCCGCCGGCAATTGGTTTCTGCTGGCCGTCACCGAATGCCGGCTGTACGAGGGAACCCACGCCGAATTGAGTCTTGCGGATCGATTGCCGTACATCAACCTGCTGATGCCGGAACCGACAAAGCGGTTCATTGAAGTCACGCACCAGCGCTATGCGGACCGGCTTGGCGCGGATTTGGGCCGATACTTCGTTTCGACGTTCACCGACGAGCCGTCGTTGATGAGCATGTTCCTGAAAAAACAGCCCTTCATGCCGCTTCCGTGGTCGCCGAACCTGCCCGGCGAATTCCTTGCGCGGCGGGGCTATGCGTTGGAACCGGCTGTGCCGAAACTGATAGCCGATATTGGACCGGACACGGCTAAAACGCGCCACGATTTCTGGCGGACCGTGGGCGAATTGGTGGCGGAAAATTTCTTCGGTCAGATTCAGGCATGGTGCCGGGCGCATGACGTGCTTTCCGGCGGGCATCTGCTCATGGAAGAAGACATTTTGACCCATGTGCCGCTGTACGGCGATTTCTACCGGTGTCTGTGCCGGCTGGACGCGCCTTCGATGGACTGCCTGACCAGCATTCCGCATGAAGCGCCGTGGTATGTCGCGCGGCTGATTGGCAGCGTGGCGGACCTCCACGGACGGGAAGTCACCATGAGCGAAACGTCCGACCATTGCCAGTGCTATCGCCCGAAGGGTGACGAACGGCCCGTCTATCAGGTGACGGAAGACGAGATTCGCGGAACCTGCAACCGCCTCATCATGAACGGCATCACGACCATCACGAGTTATTACCGGTTCGCCGGCTTGTCCGACGAACAACTCGCGCGCCTCAACGAATGGGTGGGGCGATGTTGCACGGCGCTGAAAGGCGGGCGGCAGGTCGCGGATGTCGCCCTTGTCTATCCGGTCGAGAGTCTGTGGCCGCGTTTTACCCCGTCGCGCGAATGGGTCAGGGATGCGTCCGCCGCTGCGCATCAGATCGCGGACGCGTACCGGCTGGCCTGCAATCAACTGTACGAGACGCGGCGCGATTTCACCATCCTCGACGGACAAGCCCTCGCGGAAGCGCGTGTGCGCGGGGGGCGCCTCGAACTGGGCGGCATGGCATGGCGGATAATCGTGTTGCCCGGCGTGGACACGCTTCCGCTCGATGCGTGGCGCAATCTTGAACGGTTCTGGCGGGAAGGCGGCGTCATCGTGGCAATCGGCGCGCTGCCCGCCAACAGCGACTCGGCGTTTCCGTCGGACGAGGTGGGGGCGATCCGGACCGCGATATTCGGCAACGGCGCCAGCGGGCGGTATTGCGAGAACAATCGGGCGGGCGTTGGGCTTTACTTGTCCTACGGCGCCCAGCGGCTCCTTTCGTCGGCGCTGAACGCATTCATCGGACGCGATGTGGCCTACCCGGAGGGATCGCCGTTGCCCGCGACGCACCGGCGCATCGGCGGCCGCGAAGTCTTCTTTGTCGTCAACGACTCCGCCCAGCCATGGCGCGGCGCCGTGTCGTTCGCCGCCAAAGGCGCGGGCGAACAGTGGGATCCCGCAACCGGGCGCATGACCGCGGTGGGCGGTCCCAAGGAAATACCGCTCGAACTTGGCCCATTCGGCGGCATGATCTTTCGGTTTCGCAAGGCGGCGCCGCCGGAGCGGACGCATCTTGAAACCGACGAAGTGACCGGGCGTTCGGAAGCGCTGCCGGAAGTTCCGCCCATTGTCCTGCGCGGGGCGCACGTGCGGGAAAACGTTGACGTAAACGGCCAAACGGCAACGGCTGTCGCCGTATTGGAAAAATCCGGCACGAACAGTTTTCTGTTTCTCGAATATGCCTACCCCGAACCACAGGACCTCCGCGGAAAACGGTTCGTCACGATGAACCTTTCGATTCCCGGACGCCAGGAGGCATCTACCCCGGTTCTCGTCGTCGCGGCGGATGCCGACGGACGGGAATATTTCATCGAATCCGGCGTGCGGCTCGGCACGGCCGGCGAAGCGGCCTGCATCCTGCCGTTGTTCAAATTCGAGCGGGCCGGCTGGCGAGAGAACCAGCCCGAAGGCCCGCTGAATCTCGCGAAAATCCGCGCCATTCGCGTGGGATGGGGCGGCCATTACGGTCAACAGGGCGATACGCTTGCTTTTACGGTCACAGCCCCCGCCCTTATTCCATGAAAACGCCAAAAAAATACGACCGCGGGAATGGGAAGACCCCGGATGATCGCATGGACGCGCCGCACTCGAGGGACCCACAAAAGTATTGTGTCCCCCTCGTCCACGATGTCCATTTCATCCGCGGTAAAAGTGACTTTTCCTGCACGCTCTTAGTACCATGAGGCCATGGAAAAGAAAACAGGGCAGAAACGGCGTGGACGGTACAGCCAGCGCGCCGTTCAACGGATTGCGGTAATCGTTTCGGTTGCGGTGGTTCTGTTGGCCGCCGCCTTAGTGGCCGCAGCGATAGTCTGGAGCAACCGGGCCGCGCCGTTGGCCGACGCAAAGGCGCCGGAACGGGCCAGCCCGTTCGACGGCAGGCGGGCCTATGCGGACGCGCGAAAAATCGTGGGGTTCGGACCGCGCCCGCCGGGTTCGGAGACCTTGGCGCAAACACGGGCATTTATCAGGGATGAACTGGCGAAGGCCGGGGTGCGCGTCCGGGAACAGGCTTTCGAGGCGAATACCCCGATAGGAAAAAAAGCGATGGTGAACCTCGTGGGCGTGGTGGAGGGCACGAAAGACGGCGTCATCGTCCTTGGCAACCATTACGACACGAAGCACTTTTCCGATATCGTGTTTGTGGGCGCGAACGACGGTGGCTCCACCACGGCATGGATGCTTGAAATGGCCCGCGTTCTCGGCGCAAAACGCGAGGGACGCACGGTCTGGCTGTGCTTTTTCGACGGCGAGGAAGCCTTCGGCGAGTGGAGCAGGACGAACAGCCTGTACGGCAGCCGGGCGTTTGTGGACGAGTTGCGCGGCACGGGTGAACTGCCGCAAATCAAGGCGATGATCAACGTGGACATGATAGGCGATTGCGATCTCGGCATCCGGCAGGATCGCGATGCGCCGGACTGGATGACGCAATTGGTCTGGGGCACGGCGCGGCGCATCGGGCACGGGCGATCCTTCCTCGCGTTTGCCCACGCGATAGAAGACGATCACGTGCCGTTCCGGCGCGCGGGCGTGCCCGCCATGAATATAATAGATTTCAACTACGGCGCGACGGCGAAGGAACACGCCGAAACGTGGCATACGGAACGGGACACCCTCGAGCGGATCTGTCCGGAGAGTTTGCAGGCCGTGGGCGACGTGATCTATCATGCTTTGCCCGAAATAGACAGATTTCTCGACAGGCCCTAAGCGGGATTATCCAGGTTGTTCATGGACAGCGACATACCATGGTTGCGCGATGTCCCTCCTTCGGACATGAAACGGATCGTTGACGCGCTGTATCGCGTTCACCGCCTCCTGTCCGCGATCACCGATCTGAACGCGCTGCTCGAACGGATCATGGAGGAGAGCAAAGGCGTCGCGAACGCCGAGGCGTGTTCCCTGATGCTCTATGATCCCGAATCGGGCGAGTTGTATTTTCAGGTGGCGCAAGGCGAGACGGGCGATCAGCAGGCGCTCAAGACGGAAGTCCGGCTGAAACTCGATCAAGGCATCGCCGGCGCCGCCGCCACCGCGCGACAAAGCATCAATGTGCCCGATGTGGCCCGTGATCACCGGTTCTATGGGGCGGCGGACGCCATCACGCAGTTCAAGACGCGATCGCTGCTGGCGGTGCCGCTTGTGGATCGCGACGCGCTGATAGGCGTCGTGGAAGTCGTCAACAAGGTCGGGGGCGGCGCGTTCACGGACACGGATCTTCGCGTGATGGAAATGTTTTCCTCGCTGGCCGCGACGGCCATCTCGAATGCGCGGCTGATCGAACACAATTTGCGCGCGGAACGCATGGCCGCCATCGGCCAGGCCGTGGCCGGTCTTTCCCATTACATCAAGAATATCCTTACCGGCATGACGGGCAGCGTGGATCTGGTGGATCGCGGACTGGCCGACAAGAATTTCGAGTTGCTTGAACGATGCTGGCCGATCTTCCGGCGCAGCGCCAAACGCATAACGATTTTCGTGCAGGACATGCTCGCCTTTTCCAAGCCGCGCAAGCCTGCCTACACCCTTTGCGACATCGAAACCGTCGTCGCGGAAGCCAAGGAAACCTTTCTTGGCCTGCAGGCGCAGAAGAACCTGTCAATCGTCGTGACGCCGGCCGACGGCAAAACGACGGCCTATATCGATCCGGAAGGCATCTTCAGTTGCGTGCTCAATTTGTTGACCAACGCGGGGGACGCGGTGGCGCCGAACACCGGCGTGATCCGTATTTCGGCGCGGATGACCCCGGGCGAGTCCGGCAAGGACCTCGTTATCGAGGTGGCCGACAACGGGCCTGGCGTTCCGGAAGATCAACAGCGCCTCATCTTTGAGCCGTTCTATTCGACGAAAGGTTCGGGTGGAACCGGTCTGGGGCTGCCCGTGACGCGGAAAGTGGTGCGCGAACATGGCGGCGATATTTTCGTGGAACGCGCCCCGGAAGGCGGGGCCCTGTTTCGCATGGTCATTCCGGGCGCCGACAAGCAAAGAGAAGGATAGTGCATGGTGTCGAATTCACGTTTCGATGCGGCGGGATGGTTGTTCTGGACGGTGGTGTTCGTGTTGTGCGCGGGACCCTGCATGTATGCGGCATGGCAAATAATCGATCCGAAGGCCAATCGGCTTTATCCCATAGGAACGGGCTTCGTGGTGGCCGCCATTTTGGCGGGTTTCATCTCGTGGGCGGTCAACGCGGCGCTCCAGTGGCGAGAGAAGAGGCAACGCATCGAGCGAAGAAAAAAGGCGCGGAAACGGAAATGATCGCCGCGTCTCCCGAAACACGATAAGCCGAAATGACCGAAATAAAAGACTTGGTCCGGTTTGTGAATGAGAATCCGGACGATCATGAGTCGCGTTGGCGCCTGGCCAAGAAACTCTACATGGCCGGCGAATACGAACGCGTATTGGAACACCTGCTCTTCCTGCAAGCGCATTGGGTGCCGAAAGTCAACGTGCGGCGCTATCTTGGCGCGACGTATTATCGCCTCAAGAAATACGACGAGGCCGTGGCGGAACTGGAGTCGGCCGTTGAGGAATGGCCGGACGAGTTGCCTCTGCGCGAACAACTCGCGCGGGTTCTCGAAGTGGCGGGCCGCCAAGCCGAGGCGGATCACGTATGGCAGGAACTTGCCCGGCGCGATCCAAGCCGCATGTCCCTGCGCGACTCCGACACGCCGCGCATGGCGCCCGCGCCCCCCGAAAAGAAGCAGGACAAGCCTCGGCAACCCGGAATCGCGGGCGCCGCCCAAGCCATGAGCCGGACCTGCCCTTCTTGCGGCGCGCAAAATACGGAAGGCTTCGAGCGATGCTGGAAATGCCGCACCGAATTCAGCGACATGGACAAGACGATAGATCCGTTTACGCCGGTTTTGTCGTCTTCGGGAAATATCGCGAGCGCCGTGTACGACCCCTTTGTTCCCACACCGTCGCCGGACAGCACGCCGCGTTTCAGACCCGTGCGCCAAAGGACCACGAACGAGGCGTGGCATATTCCCGTCGCGACGGCCGGCGGCCTGCTGCTGCTTGCGGGCATCTATTTGACGGCGGCCCATTTGTCCGAGTTGCGCGCCATAGAAAGCGCCACAACCGTATATACAACAGTACACGAGCTGTTTGCGCGGCGCTTGGCCGCCTCCCATCTCATCATGGGTATCGTGTTGTTGCTTGCATGGCCGGGCAGCCTGTGGCTGGCTGCCACGCTCGTGCCCCGCGCGGAAGTTCCGGTGCGGACGGTCGTCATTCTCGGCGGGGCGTTGGCCTCGCTGGGGTATGTGGCGTCCTGGGCGCCGCCGGAATGGCTGGGGTATCTTTTTCTGGCCATGCTGGTAATATCGGCGGGGGCGGTCGTCATGACATTCCATCTGGAAATACGGCCGGCTCTTGCCGCATGGGGCATTCATGCCGCCATGCTGATCAGCGTGCTGCTGGTCGTGTTGGCCGCCATGGAAGGATTTTCCATCGTCGTCGAATACCCGGCCATGGCGCGGTATGCCCGCGTGCACGACATGGTTCTTGGGCGGAACGACGAACCGGGCCGCACGGCGATCCCGGCCGTTTCGTTGCCGAAGCAATTCACGATCACGTTCCATTCAACCGGATCGTCGTGGCTGGACGCGAAGGGATCGGTAACGGGGTTTGAAATCACCGGCGCCAAGCCGCAGGACAATTTGACCATCGAGTTGAAGGATGAAAACCGCACGCGCTATTACGGCCACGCGGATTCGGATCCCTTCGATTTCGTTTGCGAGATTGTGCCCGGCCGGCCCTACCAATTATCGTTGGACGGCAAGCATGGCGCGCGTATCGATCTGGTTGTCCGGGGCATTCTGCGGCCCGAATTCAACGAGTAAGGTCCGCGCCGGCAAGTCGCGCCGCATCGGCGCACGCCGGCCATCGCCGCAGACAGTCCTCCGCATGGCGGCGGGCGGCATTGCTGTCGCCGAGCCGGTATGCAACCAGCGCCAGCCCTAGGTGGATGTCCCCCGTGTCCAATCCTTCAAGCGCCCGCTGGAACTCGCGCCGGGCTTCCATGTCCCGTCCCGATTCGGCGAGCGCAATCGCATGGGCGCGGTGCGCCGCGGCATTCGGCCATGGCCATGCGACCGCGCGCGCGTAATATTCCAGCGATGCTTCACTGTTGTCGAGTTGGACATCCTGGGCCTTCCGAATCATCACGCTGGGCACGACGACGGCCCATGTCAAAAACAGGGCCGCCGCCGCGACAGGTATCGCGGCAATTCGCGATCCGCGCGTACTCGGCGATTTATCCAAAAGGGGGACAGCCAAAAAGATCAGAAGCGTCAAACTGTGGGGAACGCTTTCAAGAATTCCGTTGAACAGGGAAAACGTCAACAGGGCCGCCAAAGGGCCCGCCGCGATCCACGCCGCGGGACCGCGTGCCCGCCGGAACCACACGGCGGCCATCCAGGCGCAGCACAGAAGGCCCGGCACGCCCGTTTCCGCTAGAAGGCGCAACGGTTCCGAATGCGGCTGATCGGCGTGCCGCTCGATGGCGTCCTTGGGCATGATCGTTTGCGTACCCTGGCGTCCGATGTACGACGGGCTCCAGTAGGCGTACTGGCCCGGACCGACACCGATCAAGGGATGATCGCGCGCCATCCCGATGGCCGCTTGCCACATGGCCAGCCTCGACTGGACGCCCGCCGTTTGCGGAATACGGCGAAATGTGGATTGCGGAAATGCGGCGGCGATCATGAACACGAACGCCGCCATGCCGGCGGCAATCCATTTCATCCGGGACGGCCCCGATTCCTGCGCGGCCCATGCCGCGATCACGCCGACAATTCCCGCAAGCCATGCCGATCGGGACTCGGACAGCAAAACACCGGCCAAGGCGACGAGCAGCGCGGCAAACCACGCGCGGCGAAACCATCCGGGCGCGGCGACGGTTGCCTGTCGAAACAGAAGGGGAAGCGTCGCGGCAATAAAGCCGCCGGTAAGGTTCTGGTTGCCGAACACGCCATACATCCGCTGGCCGTATTCCGGAAACGGGGGAAACAAAACCGGCAACAGGCCCGAAAATTGAAGGATTCCAAGAAGCGCGACGGCGGCGCCCGACAACGCCGCCGTTTTGGCCACAAGGTCGAGCCGGCGCGCCATCTGGACATGTTCCGCCGAAAAGCCGGCCACGGTCAACAACAACGCAGCATGGATCAGAATCACAACCGCGTCGGAGGGAACGCGCACCGGCGACGCGATCAAGCGGGCCAGCCATAAGGCAACCAGCGCCCACAGCGGCGCAAGCGCCCCGAAACCGCGCCATCCCATGCCCCTGCCGAAAAGGGAAACCACGGCCATCGCGACGGCGCCCGCGCACAACACGGCCAGTTTGGCATGCAGGAACGAGGTCATTTGAAATGAGTAGGAAAAAACGGACAAGACAAAAGTGGCGAGGACAATAGGAACAAAAACACGATCAAGGCCGGCGGCCATTTAGTCCCTCTTTCGCGCGGCCACCAACCTGGCCAGCGGATGCTGTACCTTGGGGAACGCGAATGTTTGTAATTGCCCCGGTTCGACCCATCGAAACTCGGTGTGGAAAACGGGCGCCGGTTCGCCCCGGAGGATTCGGCAGCCGTAACTGTACAGCGTGACGCGAAAATGCGAGTACGCATGATCCGTGCTCATGACGGCCCGTCCGACCGACAGCGAAATCCCGAACTGCGCTGAAAGCAGTCGGCCCAGCGCATCCGCATGCGATTCGCCGTCCTGCACGTCTCCGCCGGGAAATTCCCACAGGCCGCCGAGCAGGCCCTTCGGCGGACGCCGGGCTATCAGGATTTTACCGTTTCGCCGAATCACGGCGGCCACCGCGTCGCGATGGGGCGCCGCTTGGGCCGGACGGCGTACCGGCCGCGACTCCGGCCGTCCTTCGGCATGCGCGCGGCAGACCCTGCGCAACGGGCACTCCCCGCAACGCGGCCGCCTCGGCAGGCACACCCGCGCTCCCAGTTCCATGATCGCCTCGTTGAACGCGCCGGGATCTTTTTCGGGCACGAGCGATTCGGCAAGATCCCACAAATCGTTGCGGGTCTTGGCCGCGTCCACGCACCCCGAAACGTCGAACACGCGCGCGAGCACGCGGATGACGTTCCCGTCCAATACGGGCGTCCGTTCCCCAAAGGCCATGCTCGCAATGGCGCCCGCCGTGTAGCGACCGATTCCCGGTAACCGCATCCACTCGGACGCCGTGCGCGGGAAATGTCCGCCGTATTCCTTCACGATCATCCGCGCGGCGCGGTGCAGATTGCGCGCGCGCGAGTAATATCCAAGCCCTTCCCAGCACTTGAGCACCTCGTCTTCCGTAGCGGCGGCCAGATCCTGGACAGTCGGAAACGCCGCGATAAACCGTTCGAAATAGGGCGTGCCCTGTTCGACGCGCGTTTGCTGAAGCAGGATTTCGGCGATCCAGGCCGTGTATGGGGTGCGGTTTCGCCGCCACGGCAGATCGCGGGCGTTGGCGCGAAACCACGCCCGCAACGCGCGCACAATCGGCCGGCCTGCATGGTTTTTTCTTGTGTGCACCGCGAAATCTCCACGACACGGGAAGCATACCGGGACATCGCTTTCCCGCACAAACCGAATGCCTGGTTCCCCGCGTTTTACGGAACGGCGGAGGGCGGATGGGGCACGGGTGTAATTTGAATGGTAGAGATGTAGCCGGGATGATCGCTGAGGTGGGTGCGGCCGCCGCCGGCAAGGTCAATTTCCTTGTCCATGATCTGCGTGTCGAGCACTTCGAAAATGTATCGGGGATTGCGCACGGCGAAGATGTGGTCAATATGCGAATCGAGTTTCATCATGCGCACGAATCGCCCGCGATCCATGGCGTCCCGCAACATCGGGCGGTCAACGCGCGAATTCATGTCGCCGACGATGAACGCGGGAGACGCGCCCGCCGCCGAGCGATTGACAAAATCGGCCAGTTCGAGCAGTTGGACCGCGCGAACGCCGTCGTATTCGGGCGAACCGTATCCGGCGTGCGCATGCGTGTCGTAAAAATCAACATACCCCGCGTTGTCCGGCAATTCGATGCGCGCGAGCGCCACGCCTTTCCCGCCCCACCAGTCGCCGTGGTAGGGCTTGTACCATTTGCCTCCCAGCGTGTACCGGTGGAAAAACGCCTCTTTGATGGGATACGCGCTGAGGATGTACTTGCCGCTGCCGACGAAGCCGCTAGGATAATATTCACGGTATTTGAGGCGCGATCCCTGCACCGCCCGCCATAACGTCTCGCGGTCCGCCTCGACCCATGCCTCCTGAAGGCCCACAATATCAGGATCGAGTTCCGTGAGGAGGGCGCCGATGGCCGCCATGCGTTCCGGGCGGTTGAAGGATATCAATAACATGTCGTGAATGTTGAAAGTCGCCACTTTCAGGGTCACCGGTTTGGACAGCGGCGGCGGCGCTTCGGCCATCAGTCGGCTTTTGCGGAGGTCCTGTTCTGAAGGCGTGCGGTAATTGAACGGAATCGCGCAAATCAGGATGGCCCATGGCAGGGCCGCAAGCCCCGCCATCAAACCCAGCACAATCAAGGGCCATTTCCAGCGCATCGCCATCTCCCTAGCCGCCTTCCCAATCATCTACGGCTGAAACCGGATCTGTCACATTCGACCTTCTTCATGCGCCGCCGGTGTCGGATTGCATGCGAAACGGACGAAATTTGCTGTGTTGGTCCTTTTTTTGCCTTCGGCCGCGGATACCTTACTCGATATCCTTGGCGCAGCGGAAACCCACGCGAAGGCCGCCGGTGGTGTCGGGCGGCAGGTAATAACGGAAACTGGTGCGTAGCGCGGCGGCGTCCGCGCCGGTCGAACCGCCCCGCAAGACCTTGAAGGTTTCGCCGTAATCCTCGGAGGGCGAGTCGTTTTCCGGATAGGGCTGGTACCAGTCGGCGGTCCACTCCCACACGCCGCCGGCCATGTCCATACACCCGTAAGGGCTTGCCGCGGCGGCGATGGATCCGCCGCGCGGCGTCGTGTCGCCGGCGCATACGAGGCTCGGATCGAATACTTCGCCCCACGGGAATGTGCGCCCGTCCCATCCGCGCGCGGCCTTTTCCCATTCGGCCTCGGTGGGCAGGCGTTTTCCAACCTTTGCCGCATAGTCGGCGGCTTGCCGCCAGTTGACGACTGCGGGGACATTCTCCTGTCCTTGGGGAAATTCAAATTCGGGGAAAACGGCCTTAAATTCGGCGTTGGAAACCTCGTATTTATCCATGAAAAAAGGACCGGTGGTAGCCGTGCGCTGCGGCTTTTCGTCGGCGTCGCCCTTGTCGCTGCCCATGATGAAGGGCCGTTCGGGTATATAGATCATTCCTTCCGGGGCCTTCGGCGGCCATTCCACGGACGGAAGCGATTCCAGATTCAGGTTCGGCGCCGCCACGATAAGATAGCCCGTTTCTTTGCGCGGGGCCTGTTTCCAGAAGAAATCCGTTCCGAGGCGCTTGCCGAGAAAGGCGGCATAATCCCCGGCTTCGCGGGGCGTCATCAGAACGGGCGCGCCTTCCTGCCGGGCCTCGAATTTCATGCCGGGACGGAACTTCTTGAATTCGCCGTTGTTCACGAGCATGACTGATGAACCGCCGCCCAGGCCGCTCCTGAACGTTTGTTCCGTCAGATCGGCATCGGACGGCGCCGGAACCTGGGCCATCGCCCACACGGGCAACAGAAGCGCCGCCAACATGGGAAAAAACGGCCTGAATATTTCACGATTCACGCGATGCATCGCTCGTTCTCCTGCGTGTTGCTACCATTCCGGCGCAATGACGCCGGCATGCCGTCCGTACCAGTAAGCGTGAAGAAAGGGCACGGGGCTTTCCTCGCTTTCAGCCTCCACGGTCTGAACGCCCTCCGGCGTGTCGATCCGCCACGTTCCACGCTGCCGGTCGGCGTCCCAAAGCGCCTTGATCGCATTCAGGCGCGCCTCATCGATCGTCTTCTCGCCGGCCACTTTTTCGTACACCATCGCGAAAAACGGGTCGCCGCCTTGTCGCCAGACGTGCCAGTACCGGTTTAGGCCGGCAAGATACTTGGGGCGAATTCCGGAATTGTCCTCATTCTGTATCAGGGATTGCAGGGCGAGCGCGGCAGGCCGGTCGCCGGAGGTGTCGTTCGACGCGAGATCGCGCGCAAGGATGACTTCGTCGTCGTAGCGATAGCGCACAATCAGGCGGTTGTACGCCGCATGGTATGCGACTTTGCCGGTCAATTTGAGCGCAATTTTCAGGCTCGATAGGATATGGAGCGATTTGGCCGGCTCGTGTGGCAGATCGGGGCTGGCATTCCCGAAAAGGCTGGTCTTGCCGTTCGGTTCGACAATGCGCATGTTGTTTTCGATGCAGTGCCCCATCACGCGGTCCACGAAAGCTGCGGCGATCTTCCGATGCGCACTGTCCGCGCACAGATCCCAATACGTTTCGATGCCCGCGATCAATGCGGCCAGGTGATCCGTTCCCATCATGCCGAGCCAGCGGTATCCGGCCATTGACGCCGAGTCGCGCCACGCCGCCGGAATGAAAAAACATCGCTCGTGCCAAGACGGACCCTCCGCCTTATAGAAACTTCGGGCGACGCATCCGTCCTGGCCGGTCACTTTTTCCAATTTCAGAATGCCGTCCATGACCTGATCCGCAAGCGCGCGGGTTTCCGGCGACTGGGTCACGGCGTATTCGTGGGAAAGAGCGGCAAGGTAAAGGCCCGTTTCCAGCGCCGCATTTTCATGCCGTCCGACGGACGGTAACGCGGAACCCGCCGGCGGAAACACGACCATCGGCAGAACAATCCCCTCGTTGAGGTGGTTGCCCCGGACAAGTTGGCCGAAGCGTTCCGCGCGGACGTTCAGGGGATCCTCGCGTGCCGGAAAATCATTCACCGCCTGCGGCCATGCCGAAAAAGCCGCCGCGGCAAGCGTCAAACAAACAGCGATTCTCATGTGCCTTCCTTTGCAACCCATGATTGCCCGACACCACCGGGAGTCGCCACGCGCATTCCAGCCGGGCCGAAAATCCAAGTATACCATGCCTGCCCGTATGGCGCACACGGAAATAAAAGCGATCATGGGGCAAGGCATCGGCCAAGGCCGGCGTCGAGTTCGAAGGCGATGGCGGACCATGCGGAAACCAGGGGCGTGTTGCGGGAAAGATTATAGGCCGCGTCAATTCCTTCGGGAAGCGGGGCATCTTTCATAAGACTTTTTCGTGTGGGCGCGGAACCGTTCTGAAACGCCTCTTGATCCTGAACGGCAGGGCCGGTGAGGAAATCAAGCAGGGAAGCGATCGCAGCGCGTTTGGCGTGGGCGTGTTTGGCAAAGACGACCAAGACATCGTCGCTTTGCCGGGAGACCGGGCCGTTCTTGCCGGGAACGGGCGCGATGCCGATGGGAAACTGGGCGTTGCGGATTTGAGGCATGTATTCGCTGCCGGCGACGGTCATGGCGAGGCGTCCGGAGAGAAAGAGGGCCAACGCGCCGCCGCAATCGGCAAGGACGCGGGGGTGGGCAAGACCGTCCGTCCGCAATGAGAGGAGAAAATCGAGCGATTCGCGCGCGGCCTCCGAATCCAGGAGACACCGGGTCTCGTCGCAGATATCGCCGCCGGCCGACCAGATCGTTTCAAGATACGGAAGATGGCCGAGAGCGTAGACCGTCTTTTGAGGATCTTCACCGGGCTTTGAAAGTTCGCGGGCCCGCTGGCGGAGATCGTTCCAAGTGGACGGGGTGATGGGTGGGGGCTGGTGGCCGGGAGTGGATGGCGGGCAAGGCGGGCCGAGTTTCTCTTTGTTGTAAAAGAGCACGGAGCAGAAACCATCGGCTGGAAGGGCATACAGGCGCCCATTGCGTTTGAGCGAATCGATCGCGACGGGTCGGAAATCGTCGATCAATTCACGCGGCAAGAGATCGTCGAGTGGGGCCGCCCAGCCGCTGTCGGCCAACCGTGCGAACCATCCGCGTTTCACCAGCGCCACGTCGGGCACGTCGCCGGCCGCAATCGCCACGGTCAATTTTTGGATCGCCACAGACCAGTCGCCAATATACTGGAGGTCGAATTTACAGGCCGGATGCGCGGAGCGGAAAGCCGCGACCCGTTCGGGATGCGCCAGAAGCGCATGCGATATCAGGGGATGCGAACAGTACCAGAAAGCGGTCTCATGGGGATTCGCGGCGCTTTCCGGAAAACGCACCGGATCGGAGAGGAGTTTTCGTTCCTCATCGAGGATTTGTTGAATGCGCTGGGCAGTCCTTGCAAGGGCCTCATGAGGCGGGAGGGGCGGCGGGGCGGAAAAACAACCGGCAAGGAGCAGCAACACCGCGCACAGCGGAAACCATGAGCTGTACTGTTCTCTTCCCGTGGCCAATGCGCGACAGGTTGCGCTATGCCAGCGGATCGAAGCGTTCGATGGTCTGCTCGCGGCCGGGGCCGACGCTGATGGCGGCGATGGGCACGCCGACGAGTTGTTCCATGCGGGTGAAATAGGCTTGGGCATTGGCGGGGAGTTCCTCCCAGCGTGTGCAGAGCGAGATGTCCTCGGCCCAGCCCGGCAGTTCTTCGAAAACGGGCCGCACGCGTTCGAGCACGGCGGTTTGCGACGGGAACTCGCCGGTCGTTTGTCCGTCTATCTCGTACGCGGTGCATATCTTGACGGTTTCGAGTCCGCCGAGAACGTCCGGCTTTGTCACGACAAAGTGCGTGGCGCCGTTCAATCGGGCGGCGCGCCGCAGTTGGACCACGTCGAGCCAGCCGCAACGGCGGGGACGCCCCGTGGTCGCGCCGTATTCGGAACCGCGTTCCCGGAGGTAATCTCCGACGGAGTCGGTCAGTTCGGTCACCATTGGGCCCGCACCGACGCGCGTCGTGTAGGCCTTGACGATGCCGATGACGCGCTGGATGTCGGTGGCGCCGATGCCCGCGCCGGAACAGGCGCCCGCGGCGACGGTCGAGGAACTGGTCACGAAGGGGAAAGTGCCATGGTCTATGTCGAGCATCGTGCCCTGCGCGCCTTCGCAAACGATGCGCTTCCCTGCGGCGATGGCTTCATGGAGCATGGCGACGGTATCGGCCCCAAAGGGCCGGATCCGTTCCGCGTAACCGAGGTATTCGTCGCGGACGGATTCGAACGCAAGCGGTTCGGCGTCGAACACACGGGTGAGAATGCGGTTTTTGTATTCGAGCATGGCGGCGAGTTTCGCCTCGAAGAGTTTGGCATCGAGCAGATCGCCGATGCGGATGCCGAACCGGTCGGCCTTGTCCGCGTAGGCAGGGCCGATACCGCGTCCGGTGGTTCCGATGCGATTCTTGCCCCGGAGCGATTCCTGGCACTTGTCGAGCGTCTTGTGGTACGGCATGATGACATGCGCGGACAGGGAGACGTAAAGACGCCCCTCGACGTGGTGCCCCGTTGCGGCCAACGCGTCGAGTTCCTCAATCAGCACGGCGGGATCGACCACCGTGCCGTTGCCGATCAGGCACACTTTTCCGCCGTGCAGGATACCGCTGGGAATCAGGTGCAGAATGGTCTGCTTGCCGGCGACGACAACCGTATGCCCGGCATTGTTGCCGCCTTGATGGCGCACCACCATGTCGGCGTACCGGGTCAGGTAGTCAACGACCTTGCCCTTGCCCTCGTCGCCCCACTGCATTCCCACTACGACATTCGTTGGCATGGATTATCCTCACATGGAAACGGGAGCGAATCCCGATCCGCCCATGGGCTGGCCGCCGAAGCCCGCCTCGCGCATCGCGGATTCCTGTAGTTGCTGCGCGCGCAACACATAGGCCTGCTGCAACTGGGCTAGGCTTTCCGTCAGCAAACCCTGCTCTTCCGGCGTCAGATTGCCCTTCGTTTTGTCGCGCAGCATCATCAGCATATCAATGATGTATTTGGCTTCGTCGA
The DNA here is from genome assembly GCA_035450225.1 of Candidatus Hydrogenedentota bacterium. Taxonomy (NCBI): domain Bacteria; kingdom Pseudomonadati; phylum Candidatus Hydrogenedentota; species Candidatus Hydrogenedentota bacterium. The sequence continues at coordinate 55,322 of DAOTMJ010000004.1, read as the reverse complement.
GATCGACCATGACTTCCTTGGCGTCTCGCGGGACAAGGATGCCCAGGGCAATCAAGCCCTGCATGGAAAACATATTGACCAATCCCGGAAACGACACGGGATCGGGCTCGGCTTTCTGTTCGCCGACGGATTCTCCGGTTTGTTCCGCTGCCTTCCGGGAAGCCTCTTCCTTTTCGCGCTGGGCGCGGGCTTTCCAGTCCTCGTCAATGATGATTTTGGGGCCGTTGTCATCCGGCATGGGTGTGTCTCCCTGTCTGTTTCCGCCCTTTTTCTGGCCATAAAGAGCCGGTCCCGTGCGGCCGGGACCGGCTCGTATCTTCGCGCCGCGGTAGCGTTCCGCACGGGGAACGTCCGCGCAGGCGGCCATGCCGTCTGCCTACTTGTTCTTGTGACGATTGGCGCGCCGCTTCTTCTTCCTCTTGTGCTTCGCGATTTTAGCGCGCCGGACCTTTCGTCCACCTGCCATGCATCGTTCTCCTTATTGTGCCGCGAGCCGGTTAGAGCTCGGCCAGCCAGTGTCCATCGGGCATCGAATAATTCCACAATTCGCTGTCCGTAAAATACAATGCCATTTCGCGCCGCGCGGTCTCGACCGAGTCCGATGCATGCACGAGATTCTTGCGCGTGTTGACGCCGTAATCGCCCCGGATGGTGCCGGGAGCCGCCTCTTGGCAATCGGTGGCGCCATTGATGGATCGCGCCATCTTCACGGCGTTCGGGCCTTCCCAGACCATCTGGATAGTCGGACCGGAAATCATAAAATCGATCAACCCCGCAAAAAAAGGGCGATCCGCGTGCGCGGCGTAAAGCCGTTCCGCGTCCTCGCGGGTCAAAATCCGCATTTTCAATCCGGCCAAACGCAACCCTTTGGATTCGTAGCGGCGGATGATGTCTCCGCACAACCGGCGGCCCACGCCGTCCGGCTTGATCATCACAAAGGTCCGTTCAAACACAATTCAACACCACCCGTTGGTCAAGGGACAGGGCATGCCCTTCCACTTTGCGGAAGCAGCCCTCGCAAGCGGGAAATACTATAACAAATGCCGGACGATCCCTGCAAACCGGGTTCCGAATACGATCGCCGCGATCAAAACGGAAAAAATCACGGCGAGCAAAACAGCCCCGGCGGCGGCGTCTTTGGCGTGGCCGGCCAGGGGATGGCGTTCGGGCGAGGCAAGGTCGGTCAGATGTTCGATGGCGGTGTTGATCGTTTCGGCGACAAGCACCAGAAAGACCGCCGACGCGAGCAGCGCCCATTCGATACGGTCCACGTGGAAAAAGATGCCCGCCATGAAAACGACGGCGGCGGCCATTGCCATGATCCATGCGTTCGGCTGGGTATGAAAAACATGTGCGATCCCGCGAAGCGCATAGCCGAGGCTTCTCAATCGTTCGGCGGGCGCAAGCCGGCGAAGATCCATGACCGGTCCCGATCAGCGTTTGGCCAGCGTCGTGGCGGCAATCAGGGCGAGACGGTATCCCTCGGCGCCGAATCCGCAGATTGTGCCGGCGGCAACGGGCGCGATGTACGAGTGATGCCGGAAGGCCTCGCGCGCGTTGACGTTGGAAAGATGGACCTCGATGGCGGGAATGCCAACGGCGGCGATGGCGTCTCGAAGGGCAACGCTTGTGTGGGTGTAGGCGGCGGGATTGATGATGATTGCATCGGCCCACCCGCGCGCATCCTGTATGGCGTTCACGAGTTCACCTTCGATGTTGGATTGAAACGCGCGCACTTCGACGCCGAGTTTTCGGCCTTCCGCCTCGAGCATGGCGTTGATCGCGTCAAGCGTCACGCGCCCGTAGACTTCCGGCTCGCGCGATCCCAACAGGTTCAGATTCGGTCCGTGCACCACCAATACATTCATCGTAATCTCCTCATCGCATCGAGGCGATGGCCCGTTCGAGTTCCCCGGCCTTTTCAAGCGTCTGGCGTCCCTTGGCAATATAGCTTTCGCCCTCGGCGGCGTCAATGCCGTTTTGAAGCGCTTCGCCGAAACGGATTAGCGCCTCGCCGTACTTGCGCCACGACGACGCCGAAATCGGGTAGCACTCCGTGGCCGTTTTGTATTCCGCCAGGCCTTTTTCATAATAGGGACGCCGGGCCGAAGCCGCCTCTAGCCCCGCACGAAGCCAATAGGCCTTGGCCAGCCATTCGTGAAACAGCGGCTGCCACGGGGAACGCCGCACGCCTTCCCGGGCCCATTTCAGCATTTCCAGTGTATACCGTTGCTTGCGATCGGGCCGGTAAACGTTTTCCGCCAGCACATCATAGCACTGGACCATAAAGGTGGCAATATCCGGGTTGTGCGGGAAAATGGCGTCCATTTCCTCGATGCGGGCCAAGGCGAGTTCGATATGATCGAGCGCGCGCTGCTTGGCCTCGGCCGGCTTCGTAACCACGAAAAAGGCGTTTTCCGGCACGGGTTCGCCCGGAGCGAGCGCGCGATGGCCTCCCGGCGCTTCCGGTGCGGGTATCCGGATTGTGCCGAACGATTCGAGCATGGCGCGGTCCGGGATCAGGGAAGCGACCGCGATGATTTCCTTCGCGGGCAATCGGCCTTCCGGCTGCGGCGCGCTGGCTTCCTTGACGAAGAAGAGCGTTATGTCGAACAGCCGTGTCAACATCCGGTGGTTGCTGACGTTGACCAAACGGCGTTCACCGATGTTGTAGTCGCAGAGATAGGCGCGGGCCGCCATGCCGGCGAGCAAAGCCGCCACCGCCAGAACCGGCAGGGCCAGCACCTGCACGCGCCCGGTTCGAATCCCGGCCGTATGGCCCTCGACCGCATGATCCGAAAGCGCCAGAAACAAACCCGCCAACAAGAAAGCGAAAAAGGCCAGCGCGGGATTGTAAAACGGGAAATCCACGAGTGCATGGATGAGAAACGCGAGCAGGCCGGCATACAGTCCCGCAAGCGTCGCGCGTTTCATGGCGTCGTTTTCCCGCAGGATGCGCCGAGCGCCGGCCCAGATGAACCATGCCCAGAACCCGCAGAACGCAAGAAAGCCCAACAGTCCGGTTTCACAGAGTATCTGGAGATAATCGTTGTGTGCGGCCTTGACGTCACCGATGCCCACCTGCTGGTAGCGCGGGTAGGCAAATCCGAAGCAGCCGAGCCCGACGCCGATCACGGGATTGTCGATCGCCATGCGCAGGCCCGTTTTCCAGTAACCCAACCGTAGTTTGAAAGAGGCGGGATTAGCCAAGTCTTTCATGGTCAAATCCACGCCTTCCTTGCGAATCGGCGGCGGAGACGGCTGGGCGGCCCCGGGATCGGCCGCCTGCGCTTGCTCCATGGCGGGTTGTTCCGCGTGGGCATGCCATGCCGAAAACAGGGCGGCGCACACCAGAATGAGCGCCGCGGCCATGGCCGCGGCTCGGGGGACGAACGGTTTGTTCTTGCCGTAATAATACAAAACGGCGCTGGTCACGGAGGCCGCGAACAACGCCATGAGGCCGCCGCGGGAATACGTCAGCCAAAGCGCCGCAAGTTGCAGGAGAAACCAGGGCGGAAGCGTCCAGACGGCAATGGCGCGGCCGAGCATCCCGATGCCGTAACGCTGAACGATGCGCGCGGCGGCGCCCGCCGCGATCAACGGCGGAATGGCCACGAACAATATCCATAGGGCGATGTAGACCGGCCTATCAAAACCGTATCCAGAGCCGGGGTCGTACACCAGCGGAAGAAACGTGATGCGCTGGACGCCCGGATGGGTTGCAATCTCAAAGGTCGCGATAAAGGAAAACAGAAAATAGGCGATGGCCGTCACGCCCATCCACATGAGACCCGAAACCAGCAGCACGGATAGCGAGGACGCCCGCGGCCCGCGCGGGGTCTGGCGCGCCGACCGCAATTCGCGCAAAAGGCGTGTCGCGCCGTGGATGCTGCCCGCGAACGCGTAGGGAATGCCGATGACGAGCAGGGCCGCGAGGGCGTTTGGAAACAACAGCGAACCGAACGCGCGATTGACTTCAAGGCGGTGAACCAATTCGGGGCTGAGATTCGTCGTGCCGAAATACTGTTTCAGGAGCGCGGGCGTCCGCATGACGGATTCACGGACGTAGGGCAGCACATAATGGAAATGGACGAGGCTCCAGACGGTTTCGGCGATGGAACTCGCCACGAACGCCGTCAGGACAATGCCTACGGCGATGCGCGTCCGCAGCGCGTTGCATGCCAGCATGAAAAGGCACAGATGGCCGCCCCACACAATCAGGGCGCGGTACGTGGCGTCGAACTGGATCGTGGTCCAGGCGGTCGCGGCCGCGACAAGCCAGAATCCCGACAACAGCAAAATGGGGATGCCGAAACGGATGGGCGTCCCGCGCAGCAGAACTTGCGAGGCCCACAGCGTGAACAACAGCAAAATACCCCACACGAAATAAAAATTGTCCGTGGGGTATGTAATGCCGTCCAGCCAAGGCCGCACGACGATCAGCGCGCCGAGCCCCAACGCGATGGGTTCGCGCATCGCCGCGCGCCACCAGGGGAGATCCGCGGATTGTCCCGCGGGTTCGGAAATGCGGGATGCCACGGGACGGATCTTGTCGTTTTTTGCCATGCCAACGCCTTTGCCTGCCGGTTTTGCCGCCGAAAACGCGTGTAGTTTACCCGTTTTTGCGTCCTGCATTCATCAACAGCACAATGAGCAGAAACGCGCCGACGGTCTGCGCAAGCACGATGATCGTTCCGCCCAGCCCGACTTTCGGAAGCAATGCCGCGCCAAGTCCCGTCACGCCGGCGACCAGATAGATGAACTCGACCGCCTGCCGCTGCGACATGCCCAGCCGCACCAGCCGGTGCGAAAAATGGCGCTTGTCGCCTTTCATGATGGATTCGCCCTTGCGCCACCGGATATACACGACGCTCATCGTGTCGAATATCGGCACGCTCAGCGCCAGCAACGGGGCGGCCACGGCCACGCGCGATGGCGTCTGCTCCGTGTGAAACGTGCCCATGATGGCCACTGTCGCGAGGATGTAGCCGCAAAACATCGCGCCGGCGTCGCCCATGAAAATCCGCGCCGGATTCAGGTTGTGATAGAGAAATCCCGCCACCGCGCCCATGAAAATAATCAGGACCAGCCGCACCAAGTACTGCTCGTGCGCCTGAACGGCAAGAAAGAAAGAACAGGCCGCGATGACCGATATGCCCCCGGCCAGTCCGTCCATGTTGTCGAGAAAATTCAGCGAGTTGGTAAGCCCCACAATCCACAGTACCGTGACGGCGCCGCCGATCCAGGGACTCGACAACACGAACAACTCGATCCGCATGCCCGAAAGAACCAGCACGAGCGCGGCGGCAATCTGGCCCGCCAGTTTCACTTCCGGCGTCAGCACCTTCAGATCGTCCACCACCCCCAACAAGAAAATCAGCGCCCCGCCCGCCAAAATGCCGGTCAGTTTCGCGCCCGCGTTTTCGCCCAGCCCGGCCAGAAAGCGCTCCGCCCACCATTCCGAACCGAATTCAAGAAACAGCCGGGGCGCCAGAAAACTGACGAGAAGCCATGCGTAGAATGTCGTGAAGATGGCCACCCCGCCCATCAACGGGATCGGCGATTCGTGCATCTTGCGCTCGCCGGGATGGTCCATGAACCGCCATTTCAACGCAAGCCGCCGCACCAGCTCCGTCAGCAGCAGCGACGTCGCAAACGTCATCGCCAGCAAAAACGCGAATATCAGATACCAGTTTTCAGACATACTCAACACTCAGCGGGCGAAAGATCCAATCTTCCGATGCGCGAATCCGGAAATTTAAACGGCCTTTATTTCAACCATTTCCACGCTTGGCGCGGCGAACGTTTCACTTGGCTTCCTGCAACAACGGATTCACCATGCGTTCGGGATGTTGTTTGGCCGATTCACGCAAGAGCGCGCACAGCTTGCCTGCGTCCTTGCCTACTTCTCGGGCAATCAGTTTTTTCATTTGGTGGATTTCGTTCCAGATCGGGTCCGTCTTCATTCTCAGGCCCTAGTTCTTTACCTGCAATACTTCTTCAAACAAAGCAAACTCATCGCGCGCGGCGCGCTCGGCATGGAATTCCCGTTTCACCCGTTCCCGCGCGCGGTTGCCCATAGTGTCGCGTATGTGGGCATCGCCGAGCAAGCGGTTGATGGCGGCGGCCAGCGCTTCCGGGTCGCGCGGCGGCACGTTCAGGCCCGTCTCGCCGTCCAGATTCGCGAATTCGACCCCGGTGCCGAGCCGGGTCGCCACGACCGGCTTTCCGCAGGCGTGCGCCTCGAGAATGGACATGCCGAACGCCTCGCTGCGTTCCACGGATGGAAACGCGAACACGTCGCATCCGTGCAGATGATCCACGAGATCGGCTTGGCTCAGGGATCCCGGAAAATGGATGTTGCCGCCGACGGTGCGCGCAAGCGCCTCCAGAGCGGGACGCTCCGGTCCGTCGCCCGCAATGACCACCGGCGCGGGAATCGCCCGCGCAGCCCGCACGAGATATTCCAGGCCCTTGTAATACCGGTGGCGTCCGGCAAACAGTATGTAGCCACCGCCATAGCGTTTCCGCAACTCGGCTACGTGCGCCATGTCCGCGTGCTCGAACTCCTCGGTCAATATGCCCAGTGGAACCACGCGTATCACACATTTGCGTTGTTCTTCCGAAAGCGGGCGCATCACGGCCTGCAACATGGGAGATGTCTCCACATACGGACGCGAGGTGGGAATAATCATCTCGGCCCTGCGCAGAAACGCCGCCTGGATCGGGCCGTACACTTTCATCGCGGCGGCCTGGCGCACGACGTCGCTGTGATAACGCACGACGAGACGGCCCGGCGGCCTGGCGATCAGCCAGCCGATTTCGGCGGTCGGATTCGGCACATGCACGACAAGGACATCGGCGCGCGCACGGCGCATGCGCCACGGAAACAGGGGCGACGCCGGCGCGCTCTGGAAGCGTCCCCATTCGCCCACTTCGGTCACGCGCGTGCCATCGCGCTCGACCATCCGGGTGCGCAAGGTCCGCGAACATACCAGCGCCTCGACATCCGCCCATTGCCGCTGAAACCGGCACATCAGCGCAATGTGGCGCTCCATGCCCCCATGAACCGGCGGATCGAAATCCTTGTAAACGTGGACGATTCTCATGGGGCCGGGCGTTGTTCGAACAACGCTTCCACTTTGGCCATGAAATCGGAAATCAGGAAGGGCTTTTCAAGATAGGGACGCTTTGCCTCGCTGAGAAAATGACGCGTCTCGTACTTCATCATGTCGCCTGTCACGAAAAGGGAATGTTTCGCCAGTTCGGGATTGGCCTGGAGGAGATACTGGTAGAGGTCGTGTCCGCCCAGTTCGTCGGCGAGGAGCATGTCTATCACGACCGCGTCGTAATGGCCGCCAAGGAAATATTCCATGGCCTGTGCGCCCGTAGTGGCGGAATCCACCTCGTGTCCTTCCGATTGCAGCGCCATGCCCAAAAGAAACTGCAGATCCGTCTCGTCCTCGACGATCAGAATACGGCGGCCGGTTCGCGCGGGCGGCGGCGGTTCCTCGGGCGGTTCTTCCACGGTCTTTTTTGCGATCGGCAGCCGAATCGCAAAGCAGGCGCCGGGCCCCGTCGTCTCTTCCAGCGTCAAGGAACCGTGATGCTCCTGTACGACGGTGCGGCTCAGGCACAGCCCCAGTCCAACGCCGCCCGAATCCTTGCGCGTGGTGAAGAACGGCTCGAAGATACGTTCCCGATCCTCTTCCGGAATCCCGGGTCCGTCGTCGGCGACACGCACCACGACCTGGTCGGATTCCACGCCCGCCGTCACGGTCACGCGGGAAGCCGAAGCCGCCAAGGCATTGTCCACGAGATTCATGACGATCTGCGCCATCTGATCCGCCGCGCACTCGATGGGCGGGAGCGATTCGCCGAGCGACCACTCGATGCGCCGGGCTGCGACTCCCGTGTAGGCCGGCTGAACGCGATCGCGGATGACCACGCCGAGGTCGGCGGGCACATATTCGCGCGGATTGCCCCGCCCGAATTCGAGGAGATCCTGCACGATTTCCTTGCAGCGGATGCCATTGCGCAGGATGCGATCCATGGCGGCGGGCGCCTGCCCCGCCGGCATCCCATTCGCCAGCATTTCGGCAAACCCGATGATCACGCCCAGCGGGTTGCGCAATTGATGCGCCACGGCGATTGCCAATTGCGAGGCCAGCGACGTCCGCTGCTGCCGGATAATCTGGTCTTCCAGCATCTTTTGTTCGGTCACGTCGCGCACGATTTTGGCGGCATGCGTGACCGTACCATGTTCGCCCCGCAGCGGGATGGCGGTAATCTCGGTCCAGCGCGTTTCGCCGGACAACAGGGCGCATTGCACGACCGCGCGGTATGGCTCCCCGCTATCGAACACGCGCGATCGCAGGCAGTCTCCGCACCGGCCGGCCTCATCCAGGTGTTTTCGGCAGCACTCGGCCACGTCGTCCTCCATGCCGGCCTGGACATATTCACGCGCATGGGCATTTGCCGAAACCACGCGGTATGTGTCGTCTATGATGTAACAGCCGATCCCCATCATGTTGGCGAGATTCTCGAACATCCGCGCCTTGACGGCCACGCTGCCGGCGGCGCCTTCGGTGTCCGTCACCGCCACTGCCAGCCCCTCGCGCAATCCGTCTGGATCGAACAAGGCCATCGTCCAGAAGCGCGACGCCATGTGGCCGCCTTTGGCGGAGATCAGCGTTCCCTCGAACGATCCGATGCTGACCGCTCGCTTTTGCCGCAGAATCTGGCGGAAGCGGGCTGCCGTATCGGCGTCGCAATAGGACGCGAAAGGCTGGCCAATTGCGCGATCCTCCGACACGCCCATCATGCCGCAAAAAAAAGAATTCGCGAGCGCGATGGTCCCCTCGTTGTCGAGCATGACAAAGGCGCGATCCATCCATTCCGCCATCGCTTTCTGGCGGCGGCGGCCCGCCGCTTCCTGCTGGCGCTCTTTTTCCTTGTACACAAGGCCGATCTGTCGCAGGAACGGATCCTCGACAGACAGCGCGATCTCGAGAATTTGCGCCGGGGTTACGTCCTTTGCATGCGCTTCGCAATACTGTATGAACATGCCGCGAACGGCTTGCAGCGCCGTCAGTATTTCCTCGATGCCCGCGCCCGCGCTGCGCACGCTTTCGACATAGGCCGCGGTCCATTCCAGCGGAGGAACCGTGCCCTTGCGAAGGTATTGCACCTGCAAATCCCACCATTCCACCGCCAGTGCGCGCGCTACTTCGGGACGGAGAAACGTGAAATACCGTTCCATCGCCGCGAGAAGCGAATCGCGCGCGTTTTCAACGAGATTGGCCAAGGCAATCGATTGGGTGTTGGGCAGAACAATCATGATTGCGGACGCTTTCCACGGAAGCAGAAGGACTGCACAAAATCGGCCGCGGCCACGGCGTTGGTTCCGTCTGGTTTGCGCATCGGCATTTCCCTTCTTGTACGCGCCCCATCATCATATAGGCGGCAATCCCTTTTCAACATGCCGCGCGGGGGCTGATAGCGAAAACGGCGTTCCGCATGGTATTGTCATGGGAAACGAGAAGCCAAACCGCCGAAAGGACGCCTCATGGACACGAAATCCGTTTCGCGCCGTTCATTTCTGAAACGGACGGCCGGCGCCGCCGCCGTCTTCACCATTGTGCCGAGGCATGTGATTGCCAAGTCCGGCAAGACGCCTCCATCCGACAGGCCCCATATCGCGTCGGTGGGCGCGGGCGGACAAGCCGGGCACGACATCGCCGCCGTGTCGCGATGGGCGGACATCGTCGCGTTGTGCGACGTGGACGACGAGCGCGGCGCGGAATCCTTCAACAAGTTTCCCGACGCGCGCCGGTACAAGGACTTCCGCGTCATGCTCGACAAGGAAGCCGGGAACATTGACGGCGTGATTGTGGGAACGCCGGATCACACCCATGCCGTCGCGGCCTTGGCGGCCATGGAACTCGGCAAGGCGGTCTATGTCGAGAAACCGATGGCGCATAGCATTTACGAAACGCGAAAACTCGCGGAGGCCGGGCGCAGGCACAAGGTCGTCACGCAAATGGGCAACCAGGGGCATTCGTTCCTTGGCTGCCGCATGACCAAGGCGTGGATTGAAGACGGCGCCATCGGGGACGTGACCGAAGTCCTATGTTGGACAAACCGCCCCATCTGGCCGCAAGGCATGGAACGTCCCGCCGAAACCATGCCGGTTCCGCCCTCATTGGATTGGGACTTGTGGCTCGGACCGGCCCCCTTCCGCCCGTATCACCGCGCATACGCCCCGCGAAACTGGCGCGGATGGTGGGATTTCGGCACGGGCGCGCTCGGCGACATGGGCTGCCACATCATGGACGCGGCCCATTGGATACTCGACCTCGGCGCGCCCGCGCGCATCACCGCCGAGAGTTCCGGCGTGAACAATGAATCCGCGCCCGCGTGGTCCGTCATCCGCTACGAATTTCCCAAACGCGGCAAGATGCCGCCCTTGACCCTCACGTGGCACGACGGCGGCAAGATGCCGCCGCGCCCCCCCGAACTCGAGGAGGGACGGCGCATGGGCGACGACGACGGGGGATCGCTGTTCGTCGGAACAAAAGGCAAAATCATGACCGGCACGTACGGCAATGGCGGACGCCTTATCCCGGAATCCGCCATGAAGGATTACAAACCGTCCAAACAGGATTTCGATCGGCCCGCCGGACACCACCAGAACTGGATTGATTCGATCAAGTCGGGCAAGCCCGCCGTGTCGAACTTCGATTATGCCAGCGGCCTGACCGAACTCGTTCTCCTCGGCAATCTCGCCCTACGCGCCCAACAACCCATCGAATGGGATGCCGCGCACATGAAGGCCAAGAACCTGCCGGAAGCGGATCCGTGGATCAACGGTTCGTACCGCGACGGATGGAAAGTGTGACCGTGCACACCATCAATGCATGGGTGATAGGAACATGATGGACGCAATGGACAGTATCTTTCGGATCCCGGTTTCGCGTTACCGTCGCGATCGCCATCCTTTTGCCCTCAGCCTTCAGTCTTTCGATCATGCGCGTTAGCATCCATCAACCGCATTATCTGCCGTGGCTGCGCTACTTCGACAAGATCGCGCGCAGCGACGTGTTCATTGTTTTGGACACGATTCAGTACAACAAGAACGGCTGGCAAAACCGGAACCGCATCAAGACCGCCCACGGTCCGTTGCTGTTGACGGTTCCCGTGTTTGATCGCTTCGGTCAATCCCTCGACGACGTCCGCATTGACAATGAGATACCGTGGGCGCGCAAACACCTGCGATCCATCGAACAGGCGTACCGCGGCGCCCCTTTCTTCGCGGAACACGCCGCATTTCTGCACGATGTGTACCAAAGGGACTGGACCCGCCTGAACGATCTCAATTTTTACATGCTCGGCTATTTCCTTGCGGCGCTGGGCATCCGCACGCGGATACTCCGCGCGTCGGAACTCCATGTGCCGGGAACGGCCACGGAGCGCCTCGTCCAACTTGTCCGCGCCGCCGGCGGCGACCGTTATTTCAGCGGCGCGTATGCGGTCGGCGCCTATTTGGACGCCTCGTTGTTTGCAAACGCGGGCATCGTCCTCGAATGGCAGCAATGGACCGCGCCCGTGTATCCGCAACGATACGGCCCCTTTGAACCGGACCTGTCCATCATCGATCTGCTTTTCAACTGTGGTCCGCAGTCGCTCGACATTCTCCTGGGAGGCCGCGCATGATTCCGCACAGCAAACCCTTTCTGGGCATTGAAGAACAAGAGGCCGCCGCGCGTGTGTTGGCGTCGGGTCACATCGCGGAGGGGGAGGAAACGGCCGCGTTCGAACGCGAATGCGCCGCGTTCTGCGGACGGCGTTACGGGATTGCCGTCAGCAGCGGCACGGCGGCGTTGCATCTGGCCCTCGGCGCACTGGGGGTGGGCACGGGCGATTCGGTGGCGATGCCTTCGTATGTCTGCGCGGCGTTGTTGACGGCCGTGCGGCTTCAGGGCGCGGCCGCGATCCTCTGCGATGTGGACGACCATCTGGGAATTGATCCGTCCGCCGTGCCCGCCCGATGCGCCGCGGCAATCGTCGCGCACCTGTTCGGCGCGCGCGCGCGGATACCCCGGCACGAAGCCGTCGTTGAAGATATTGCGCAACGGTTTGACGGCACAACCGGACGCGCGGCACGGATTGCCGTGACGTCCTTCTATGCCACGAAACTCATGACCACCGGCGAGGGCGGCATGGTTCTTACCGATGACGAGGGAATCGCGGCCCATGTCCGCGACCGGCGCAGTTACGACAACCGCGATGATTTCGTTGCACGGTATCCCTACAAAATGACCGACCTGCAGGCGGCCATCGGGCGGGTCCAACTGCGTCGCCTTCCGGCGTTTCTCGAACGGCGCCGGCGGATCGCGGCGGCGTACAACGAGGCCTTCGCCGATCTGCCCTTGCGCCTGCCGGACCTGTCGGATCACGCCTGTTTCCGCTATGTGGTCGCGACACCGCGGCGCGCCGCGCTCGAAGCGCACTTGAAAAAATGCGGCATCGAAGCCAAGCGCCCCGTGTATCGCCCCGCCCATCATTATCTTGGCGGCGTGTACCCGAACGCGGAACGCGCCCATGAGGAAATCCTGTCGCTGCCACTCTATCCCGCGCTGATCGATGCCGAAATCGGGCATGTGATAGAATCGGTGCGTCGTTTTTTCTGAACGGATCGTCCAATGCACTGGCTGACTTACTGGCCTTCGACCTATCTTCAAGTATTTGCCACGGCGTTCGTCTTGAGCGCGGCGTGCATGCCAATCGCCATTTTTCTCCTCCGGCGTTTCAACATCATGGACGCGGTCGCCGCCAACAAGATTCACGAGCGGCCCGTTCCACGCGGCGGCGGGATCGTCATTTTCTTTGCGTTCGCGGTGGCGGTGATGTGGCCGGGATACCGTAGCCATCCCTTCAACGGCGTGATGATCGGCGCGTTTCTTTGTCTGGTTTTGGGTGGTTTGGACGATCTCACCGGCGGGAAAATCCCCGGATTCTGGAAACTGCTGATGCTGGCGGCCGTCACGCTCATCCTGCATCGCTACGGGGTCCGCCTGAATCTGTTCCATTCGCGCGCGCTGGATCTGCTCTTCACGCTCGTGTGGATTGTCGGCGTGACCAGCGCGTTCAACGGGACCGACAATATGGACGGACTCGCGGGCGGCATCGCGATCATCGTCTCCGCCGCCTATCTCTTTATCGCCGTGCAGGCATGGCTCGTCACGCGCACCGAAACCAGCCTGGCATGGTTCGGCATGCTGGCGGCGGGGTTGATTGGCGCCAACCTCGGTTTTCTGCTGTTCAACTTCAAGCCGGCCCGGATATTCATGGGCGATTCCGGCAGTTTCTTTCTCGGATTCATGCTGGCCGCGCTGGGCGTCATGGGCGAATGGACCGAAAACCGGATCGTGTCGTGCCTCGTGCCGATCCTGATTCTCGGCGTGCCGCTGTTCGATTTCGCCTACATCATCGTGGCCCGCATTCTGAAAGGCGAGACGCGAACCGTCGTGGCCGTGATCAACCATTGCGCGCCCGATCACCTCTCGCACCGCCTTACCTGGATGGGTTTCACGCAACGCCAGACCGTCCTCGTCATCTACCTGATTGCCGTGGCGCTCGCCGCCTCCGGCGTACTCGTCCGAAACAGCAGCAACCTGCTCGACAGCGCCCTCGGCATCGTGCAGGGCCTTGCGATACTGGCGATCGTTGTGATACTCATGGCCATCGGCAACCGGCAGCGTGAAACGCAACGCACAACAACGGAACAACGAAAGGACGGCAAATGATCTGGTGGGCGGCCATGGTCGCGGGCGCAAGCCTGCTCGCGGGAGGCACGGACAGGAACGGCAATTCCACGTGGAACGTAATGGATTTTGGGGCGATGCCGGATGGGACTTCGGACAACACGGCCGCATTCCAGAAGGCATTGGACGCCGCGGGCGCGGCCAACGGCGGCGTGGTCACGGTTCCGACCGGACGTTTCCGTTTCGACGGCTCGCTGACGGTCCCGAAGGAAGTGGCGTTGCGCGGGGTCTATTCCTACGCGCCCGCCCATGCCGGCATCCGCGACAACAGTCCGGAGAAGCCGGTCTATGGGACGGTTCTCATGCCGTACGCCAACGCGGGCGTGCCCGACGGGCCGCCGTTCATCCTCCTCCAGTCGAACAGTGTGCTGCAGGGCGTGTGCATCTTCTACCCGGATCAGAAACCCGACGCGGCGCCGCCGACCGCCTATCCCTACGCCGTGGCCCTGCGGGGAAACAATCCCGCGATCATGGACTGCGAACTGCTGAACCCCTTCAACGCGATCGACGCGAGCCGGAACCAGCGCGCGCTGATCCGCAACATACACGGCCAGCCCCTTCATGTCGGCGTGTTCATTGACCTCATCTACGACATCGGCCGCCTCGAAAACGTACACTGGAACCCGTGGTGGTCCATGCAGAAGGACCTGTTCGAATGGCAGAAATCCAACGGCATCGCATTCATCTTCGGCAAAACCGATTGGCATTATGTGCTCAATACCTTCTGCTTCGGCTACAACGTGGGCTACAAATTCATAGACACCAAGGCCGGCGCAACCAACGGCAATTTCCTCGGCATCGGCGCGGACGACTGCCGCACTTCCGTCGTGATCGAACAAAGCGCGCCCATGGGCATTCTAATCACCAACGGCGAATTCGTCTCGATTGACGGCCCCGACCCGACGATGGTGCGCGTCGCGGACACGAACACCGGAACCGTCCGGTTCGTCAACTGCGCATTTTGGGGTCCCGCCAACCGCAATGCCGTCATCGGCGGCAACGGGACCATCGGATTCAGCGACTGCACCTTCGTGAATTGGGCCTGTCACAACAAGCCTTTTTATTCCATCGAAGCCACAGGGGGATCGATCCTCGTCCGGGGCTGCGAATTCAAGGAGAACAAGCCGCAAATCAGCATCGGACCCGGCGTCAAGCGCGCCGTTGTCACCGACAATCTCCTCGTGGGCGAAAAGCGCATCGCCAACAAGGCCAAAGGCCGCGCGATCATTGACAACAACGTCGTGTTGGATCTGTCCGTGAAAGCCGCGGGGGAAAAACCCGCCCGCACCCGGAAAACCCCGCGAAATTCTTTCTGACATCCTGAATCCGCGATCTTCGAGCGCGCGGAAGCGCGAACAGAGTGGTGCTTCGATACGTTGTCGAAATAACCGGGGCACGGGGCCGCAAACGGGCATTTTGCATTCATTTTTTTTCTACTGTACCATCGGCCTGCTTTGTTTGAATGCCTTGGAGACATGCCCTTGATCAACACGGTTGAAAGCGTTGCCGCGGCCGCCGCGTTGTTCCCCGTCCAGGCAGCAAGCCATATTGTTCTGTTTCGCCGATACGGCGGCAGTCCGATGTACATTCATCTGTTGCCGGCTGCGCTCCTCCATGCGTTTGTGTGGTTATTGGCGGTGGCATGGCGGAGCGGCGGCATGCCCAACGCGGCCCAGACGATTGCAGGGGTTTCCCTGATAGGGTTTCTTTGTCTGTCGTATGCCCAGGTCTTTTCGCTCACCATTCGCGGCTTCTCGCTTCGGATTCTGGTGGACATTCACGAGCGCGGCCCACTGACTGTGGAACAGATTATGGCGGGATACAGTGAAGGACGCGGACTGGACTGGATGTTCGAAAAGCGCTTGGCCGGACTGGAATCCGTGGGCATGATCCGGCGCGGGGAAGGCTCCACCATCGCGCTGCGTCCCTTGGGCCTGTGCGCGGGGCTGATGGGTCTGTGGACCAAGCGGCTGTTGAACATGGGACCGGGGGGCTGAGTCATGACGGCGATCACTGTCGCCATCGGAATCGCCGGATGGGCGGTTTTCCTGCTGGTCCATTTGATCGTGTGGCGCTTGTTGCCGCCTTCGGGCAAGAATGTCGCGACGCTTGCGATGGCCGCGTGCGCCGGATATGGCGTGGCCGCATTCGGGGCAGGTCTGCACGACGTTTCATGGGGTTCGCATGCACCCGTATCCGCACCCGTCTTCCTGTTTCTCGCGGTGTTGTATTTTCACTTCTACTTCGGCGTGGATCGATCGGTTTCGGTGAGAACGCTGGGCGCCCTTGCCCGTTCCCCGAAACATTGCCTGACGTTGGCCGAGTTGGAAAACGCCTACCCGAAGGAAGAAATGATCCATCGCAGGTTGGGCATCATGGTCGAATACGGATGGATCGTCGAAACGGATGGCCGGTTCGACTGCTCGGGCAAGGGTCGTCTTCTCGCCCGAATCGCGCGGATTGGCCGGCGCATATACGGTCTTGACGCCACGGGTTGATGGGCCGGTCATGGCTGTCCCGCCGGCCGGATGTTCGATGACCGCCCGGCAGGGAGAAATGCGTCCGGATATGGTAAGATCCGCCGAATGACATTTGTGGCAGGGAGTCGTGTTTCGTGCTTCGTTTTTCATTGCTGGGCAGCGGCAGCGGCGGCAATGCCTTGCTGGTTGCGACGGATCGGGCCAAAGTGCTGATTGATTGCGGCCTGACGTTCAAACAGTTGAACCTGCGCGCGCAGGCGGTGGGCGAGTCGCTGGACGGCTTGCGGGCCGTGTTTATCACGCACGAGCACAATGATCATATCAAGGGCCTCGGCGTGCTGACGCGCCAATTGGGCGTGCCCGTTTTCATGACGGCCGGCACGCGGGCGGGCCTGCCGCCGGAACTCGGCGGGTTGGCGTCCATCGAGACATTCGATGCGGGCGATCGCTTCCGGATCAACGGGATGGAGATTGAAAGTTTCAGCATCTCACACGACGCCGTAGACCCGGTTAGTTACACGATCGAACATGCGGGCGCAAAACTCGGCATGGCAAGCGATCTCGGCCATGTCTCGCAATTGGTGCGCGCACGACTGCACGGTTCGCACGGC
This sequence comes from Candidatus Hydrogenedentota bacterium, assembly GCA_035450225.1. Taxonomy (NCBI): domain Bacteria; kingdom Pseudomonadati; phylum Candidatus Hydrogenedentota; species Candidatus Hydrogenedentota bacterium. The sequence goes on along the minus strand of DAOTMJ010000004.1, from coordinate 38,405 downwards.
CTGATTCTGGAATCGAACCACTGTCCGGAAATGCTTTTGCGGGGGCCGTATCCGCCCGCCCTGAAACAACGCATACGCGGACGCCAGGGCCATCTCTCGAACGCGGAGATGAACAGCCTGTTGTCGAATTTGCTGCACGAGGGATTGCAAATTGTCCTGCTCGCGCATGTGAGCAAGGAAAACAACACGCCTGAACTGGCGCTGGGCATGGCGGCGAAAGTGCTCGAACGGCATGGCGCCCGGCTGGCGGTGGCGCGGCAGGACACGCCGACGCCGCTGTTCGAGATTCACGCATGAACGCCGCGGCGTTTGTGGCCTCCGGCGAAGTCCGGGCCTTGCTCGAACGCGCATCGCGCGCCGCGGGCACCGCGATGAGCGTGCACGATCATGGTGAAAAGGAAGATCCCGCGTGCATTTTTTCCCATGGCGCACGCGTCGCGTGCCGTTATGTAAACGCCCTCGAACGCGGCCATGCCCAGTGCAAACGGAATCGGCTGAAAGCGGAAACGAACGCCTTGCGGCGCGGCGCCGTCACGCCATTCATTTGCCACATGGGGTTTGCGTGCCTTTCTGCGCCGCTGCTCGAACCCGAATTCGGCATGGCCGTCACGATAGGCCCGTACTGTCCCTCTGAAGGCCTCGAGGCCCTCGAACCGGACGCTCGGCGCGGTCTGCGCGCCGTCGAAACCCATGATCGGGTCCAGTTGCCTTTTTCGTTGCGGGATATTCCCGCAACCTCGGCGACGGTTTTCCCGGCCATTCTTGCGTGGATGCGGGAAGGGTTGATGGCCTTGCGCACGACGTTGCAGCCGGCCGGCACGCCCGAGGATACTTCGCGGGAAGACAATGGCGCCGTCATGGAGCGGGCGCGCAAGCCGGTCCGTCAAGCCAGGGCCGATCCCTACCAGGCCGGCCCCATCGCCGCGGCCTTGGCCGGCGGCATGCCCGGCAAGGCGCGCGAATTGGCCATGGCGGCGCTGGCGGAAAGCCGGGCTCCGGCCCGCAAGCGCGCGCCTGCGCAACGCGCGCGCGCCATCGCCTTGGCCGCCGCGGCGCTGGAAGCATCCGAACAGGCGGGACTCGCGTGCGATGCGTGCTGGGATCGTTTCCCGGCGTTTATCGAGACCGTAAAAGCCGCCGGTACCGATCTGCGTCTCGCGGAAGCCGTGATGGAGTTGTTGGGCGCGCTCAAGCGCGAGACGGCCCGCGCCTTGCCGCAAGCGCCGGAGTATGCCGAACTGAACCGTCTGGTGATCGGCCGTCTCGAGGAAGGGATTACACTGGATGAAGTGGCCGCGGTTCTCGGCGTCCATCCGACCGCGATCACCCACCGGCTGCAGCGCCATTTCGGCATGTCGTTCAGCGAATATCTCGGACGTTTGCGGGTGGACAAGGCCAAGGAACTGTTGCGCCGCACCCAATTGTCCGCCGGCGACGTGGCCCGGCGCGTGGGTATTCGCGACGTGAGCAATTTCGGCAAATTGTTCCGGAAATTCGAAGGAATGACGCCCCTCGAATATCGGAATCAATTCGGGAGCCAAAAATGAGCCTATTCGATCGTCTTCGTTCGTGGTGGCTTCGAATGCGTTGTCCGGAAGAATTCCTCTGCGACCATTGCCGGTACGATCATCCTTCCGCTTGCAGCCATCCGGAACGGCCCAACGCCGTGCGGTGTCCCGATTATTCGCCCCGAAACCGGTAGGGGTTACGGATTCTGATCGAGCGCGAGGGGTTGTTCGTCCCGGACCCCTTCCTTGATTCGGTATGCCAGCACGGCGTAACTGTCGTTGCCGGCCCGGCTGAGACCGAAACATTCGAACGCGCCGTCCGGAATGCGTTGCGCGAAGCCCGACGCCAAATAGCGCTGGCCGCCCATCTGCACCGCGCTCTTTTCGCGCGAGGCAATCCGAGCGCTTCCCTCGATATATCCATACCCCCGCACCTCGGCAGCGCCCTTGGTGAGCTGCGCCACGAAATAGTATGTATCATTCTCGAAACGGACAATGGCCTGGCCGACCTGATTATCGCTGTCTCGATCCACCAAGACATAGCGTCCCTCCACGGTGTCATCCATTGTTTGACGGCCAATCGCGGACTCGGCTTCCTGCGGCGTGACGGGATGGGATTCGAGTTCGCGGGCAAGCTGCATGAACGGTGCGGCGGAAGCCCCCTGCCAAAATTGGTTCGGATCGCCGGTGTCGCCGAGGCTGGCGCGCGTCATGGCCTGCTCAATGCGCCCAAAATTGATCGCAACGAAAATAATGAGCAAGGCGCCCGCCACGCTCAATACTTTTGTTAAAAAAGACAGGCGTATGCCTTCGCCCGGTCCTTCGTCGCTCAGGGTTTCCACGCGCACGCGCCGCAGACGTTGATCGCGCAAGTTGTTGCCGCATGTCTTGCACAGCAACGTGTCTTCCGGATTGACCATCCCGCACTGCTCGCATACCGCGTCCGCGTCAATGCGCTCGATAGGCGCCTGTTGTCGAGGCCTTTCTTCGATCATGGCCGATCAGTTCCTCCTGCATGATTTTCGCATAATATCCCTTTATTGTCCAGTTATTTCTTTCGCCGTACCCCAATCCGAAAAGACGGCGCTGGACATCAGGCGGCGAAGAAAGCTCTGTCGAAATCTTTCCAAACCGGATCGTATCCGGCGGCGCGAATCGCCGCTACGACTTCTTCAGGCGTGCGGGAGTCCTGAACGGCAAATTGTTCGAGTGTTTCGTTGCCGCAGGTGGCGTATCCGCCCGGACGGGTAGACGATCCGGCGCTCATCATGGTAACGCCCAAGGGCGCAAGGGCGTCGCGGAACTCCGGTGATTCGCGGGTCGAAAGGGTGAACCCGCACTCGGGCAGGCACAGCCGCAACGCCAGGATCAGTTGGACCAAATCGGCGTCGCCGACCGGCGCGGGAATGTCGAACCGGGGCGGGGTGCTTCGCAACCGGGGAAACGAGAGGGCCACGGCGCTGCGCCAGCACGCCTTTTGCAGATGGCGCGCGTGAATGGCCATCCAAAACGCCTCGATCCGGCAATCGAACAATCCCAGAAGGACGCCAAGGTTCAAGCGGCGGACCCCGGCCTGCCCCGCACGTTCAAGCGCGCCCAATCGGTACATATAGTCGCTTTTTTCCCCTGCGGGATGGACGTGCGCGTAGGTGGGACGGTGGTATGTTTCCATATAGAGCGTGACGCCTTCGAGGCCACGTTCGCAAAGCGCGCCGTAGGCGTCGCGATCCATCGCAAACATCTCGATTGAAACGGACGGGAAAAAGTCGCGGGCGATGGCCACGGCTTCCCCGATATAGGACAACGGCGTAACATGCGGGGCCTCGCCGGTCAGCAGCAACACGCTGCGAAAACCGTGTTCGGCCAGCGCTTGGCATTCGGCGCGGATGGCGCCGGCATCGAGTGTAATCCGGCGTTGGCGCATGCCTGATTGCGCCGCAAAACCGCAATACAGGCAATCCGCGGCACATGCGTTCGACAGGTAAAGGGGCGCGTAGAGCGTAATGACGCGGCCAAACTGCCGGCGCGTAATGCGTTGCGCCTCCTGCGCCATGGGTTCGAGAAAGGCCTGCGCGCACGGGGAAAGCAGGGCGGCCAGATCTCGCAAACTGCGATTCTCCCGATGGATCGCCGCCTCGACATGGTGCGGCTGCATGTCGGCCATCAGGCCGGCCACGCGCTCCGCCGGCCACAAAGCCAGTTCGTCGGCCAAATCCATTGTTATCTCCACATGCTCTTTTTCAGTGTACTATGCGGCAACCATACGGTAAAGTTCCATGCCGGCGTGCGGAATCGCAATTGAACCCGGAATCGCCGGTTGAAAGCGGCTCATTCGTTCAAACGGTGGATGAATCGGACTCCGTGGACATCCGCCGTGAAGGGAAAATTTCCGGTTTTCCACGGTTTTTTCGGACCGCGTTACGTTTTTCGTAAAAATCCCGTCAATGGCGACGACGCGGCGGCGGCATCGCGGACGGGTCCCAGTCCGGAGCGATACGCCAGCCGCCCGGCTTCGGTGGCCATGGCAAATGCTTTCGCCATGGCGGCCGGGTCGGCGGCGTCGGACAACGCCGTATTGACCAGCACCGCATCCGCGCCCATTTCCATCGCTTCCGCCGCGTGCGAAGGAGCGCCCAGACCGGCGTCCACCACGACCGGCACGCCGGCCTGCTCGATAATGATGCGAATCAGATCCCGTGTGCGAAGTCCCCGGTTGCTGCCGATGGGGGCGCCCAGCGGCATCACCGTCGCGGCGCCGATTTCCTCAAGCCGCTTGGCCAGAATCGGGTCCGCTTGGATATAGGGCAGCACCACGAATCCCTCCCGCACCAAGATCTCCGCCGCGCGAAGGGTTTCGATCGGGTCGGGCAACAGGTAACGAGGCTCCGGCGTCAACTCCAGTTTCACCCACGGCTCCAGTCCCGAAGCGCGCGCCAGACGGGCCAGCCGCACGGCTTCGTCGGCGTTTCGCGCGCCCGATGTGTTCGGTAGAATCAGGCGTTTCGACCGGGCGACCACCGGCAGGATGCTGCCCTCGTCGGGATTCGACAGGTCCACGCGGCGCAACGCGACCGTCACTATTTCCGCGCCCGATGCCTCGAGCGCGCCTTCCAGCGCCTCCGCGGAAGCAAACTTGCCCGTGCCGATCATCAATCGCGAGGAAAACGCGCGCCCCGCGATTATCAGGGGATCATTCATGTTCACGATTCCATTTTATGGCCGACCAAAAGAGGGCGGCGGGGTTTCTCATGTCTTGTTCGCCGCGTCCCTGCATGGACACTCGTCCCGGGGGGGCAGCGGCAGGGTCCGAAACCGCATGACCGTACCATCCAGCGTGTGCAGGAGGGCGGCGCCGTCCGAACGCGGCGCCCATTGTCCGGCAAGATACCGAAGCGCTTCCAGCGCCTCGATGCCGCCGAAAATGCCGGGGACCGCGCCCAATATGCCAAACGGCGCCGGGGGCGCGGGCGGCTCCTCGGGCACTGCGCACCGGAGGCAGGCCGTCAGGCCGGGGCACACAAACATCATTTGCCCGCCCCATTCCGACACCCCCGCCGTGGTGAAAGGTTTCCGCAGCGCGACGCATGCGTCGTTCACGATGAATTTCGCGGCGAAATTGTCGCTTGCCTCGATGACCACGTCGTACGGACGCAGGATGTCCTGTGCGTTTTCCGCCGTCAGTCGTTCATAAATCCGTTCGATTCGGAGGTCCGGGTTCAACGCCGAAAGAGCCGCCGCGGCGGAGTCCACTTTGCTCGCGCCGATTCGATCGGTCGTGTGCAAGATCTGGCGCTGCAGATTGCTGACATCCACCACATCAAAATCCAGCAGGCCCAGCGTGCCCACGCCCGCCGCCGCCAGATAATACGCCGCCGGGCTGCCAAGGCCGCCCAGTCCGGCTATCAACACACGGGCGTGGAAACATCGCTCCTGGCCGGCTTCCCCAAAACCGGGAACCAGAATATTGCGCGCATACCGCGCCCGTTGTTGGTCCGAAAGACTCATTCAATCACCTTGGGGGGATCTTATCAGACGAACGCATGGGCCGCAATCAAGCGAGTTTTCCCTATCCGCTGGAAGGCTCGACATATCGTTGCGCCTTACGCGATCCGCTTACGTGCGGATTGTGGGCCTTCGGGCCTTCGATGGGAATTGCCAAACCCCTGTGGGTGTATGGCATAATAAAGGACTTATTGCGAACATGGCAGGAATGGAAGAGCAGGCGATGGCAGGCAGTGCGAAGTTAAGTGAAGGGCTGTGTGAGATTCGTTGGCATGGACGCGGGGGGCAAGGGGCGATTTCGTCGGCCCAGCTTCTGGCGCAGGCCGCCTACTATGGCGGATTTCGCGGCGTGACCTCCGCCCCGACCTTTGGCGCCGAACGGAGGGGCGCGCCGGTTACGGCCTCGACGCGGCTGTCGCTGGAGCCGTTGCGTTTCTTTTCCCAGATTGTAAATCCCGATATTGTAATCGTGTTGGATGATTCGTTGATGGAATGCGCCAACGCCACGGCCGGGCTTCGCCCGCGGGGTTGGCTGATTGTCAACACGACCAGAAGCCCCGGAGAATGGGGACTGAACGGGTTCAGGGTCGCGACGGCCGACGCGACGCGTATCGCCATCGAAAACGACTTGGAAGTGGCGGGTTCGGTCATTGTCAACACGGCGATGCTGGGCGCGTTTGCCCGGGCCACCCGGCTGGTGACCCTGGACAATATCCGCGAGGCCATCGGGCACAAATTCGCGCCGACCCTTGCCAAGAAAAATTTCGAGGCGGTGCGCATGACGTATGAGCAAACAAGGGTGGATGAACATGGGAACGCGTGAGTGCGAACACACGTCGGCCATGGCGACGCCGAGTTTCGGCGAGGCCGGCCGCACGGGCGACTGGCGGACGCAGCGGCCGGTCGTGGACAACACCAAGTGCATCCCCGCCAAGAACAATCGTCCCGGTTGTTTCAGTTGCTGGATGTATTGCCCGGAAGCGGTAATCAAACGGACGATTCCGATCGAAATCGATCTGGAATATTGCAAAGGATGTGGCATTTGCGCCGAGGAGTGCGTGTCGGGGGCCATTTCCATGGTTCCCGAAACCGGTTCCGACGCGCCAACGACGCGGGAGTAGACGGGCGTGGCAGTCAAGGAAACATCGCGGGTGGTGGTCATCACCGGCAACGAGGCCATGGCCATCGGCGCGCGGCTGTGCCGGGTTCAGGTCGTGGCGGCCTATCCCATTACGCCGCAGTCGCCGGTCACCGAGGCCTTGTCCCATTATGTCGAATCGGGCCAACTGGCCGCAGAGTATGTGACCGTCGAAAGCGAGCACAGCGCGCTGTCGGTGTGCATCGGCGCTTCGACGGTGGGCGCGCGGGCCTTCACGGCGACGAGCGCCAACGGCCTCGCCTACATGTGCGAGCAAATCCACTGGGTGGCGGGCGCCCGGCTGCCGATCGTCATGGGATGCGTGAACCGCGCCATGGCGGCCCCGTGGAACGTGTTGAACGACCAGCAGGACTCGATGTCGCAACGTGACGCGGGCTGGATTCAGATTTTCGCGCGCAACAACCAAGAAATCATTGACACGGTAATTCAGGCGTACCGCATCGCGGAATCGGTGTATGTGCCGGTCATGGTGTGTTACGACGGGTACCTGCTGTCGCATACGGTGATGCCGGTCGAAGTGCCTGATCAGGCCGATGTGGACCGGTTCCTGCCGCCGTACAAGCCGCATACCATCCTCGATCCGGCGGACCCGCGCAACCTGAACCAGGTGACGCTGGCCGATCCGCGCATGAACGCCGAAGGCACGCTCTGCCACGGCTATCTGGAACTGCGTTACCTCTTGCAGGAAGCGCTCGAAAAGGCGCCCGAAACCATTGTATCGGTCGGCGAAGAATACGAGCGGATGTTCGGCCGGAACTGGGGCGGAATGACGTGGGACTACCGCGCCGAAGACGCCGATGTGTTGCTGGTCGCGGCGGGCAGTCTGGCCAGCGAGGCGACGGTCGCGGTGGATGCATTGCGCGCGGAAGGCGTCGCGGCGGGCGTGCTGGGCATTCGTGTGTACCGGCCGTTTCCGCGCCAAGCCGTTGTCGAAAAATGCCGCTGCGCCAAACTTGCGGTGGTTTTCGACAAAAGCCTCAGTTATGGATACGAAGGGCCGATTGCCGCCGATTTGAAGGCGGCGCTCTATGGCAGCGAGTCAACGCCCGCCGTTCAGAGTTGTATATGCGGACTGGGCGGACGCGACGTGAAAGCCCCGGAACTTGCGGAAGCCGCGCGCGATGCAATGCACGATCAGACGACGGGCCTTGTTGGTCAAGGACTGCGCTGGATCAACTGCCGGATATAGAAACCGGGTAGGTGAACGATGGAAACGAGTTTGTTGAATTTGCCGGACGAAGAATACCTGCTTTCGGGCAACCGAACCTGTGCGGGTTGCGGTTTGGCGGTGGCTTTGCGTTACATTTCGAAGGCGCTGGAAGGCCAAGCGATCCTGGTGGTGCCGGCCAGTTGCCTGACCGTGCTGGGCGGGATGTATCCCGTATCGTCGGTCCGGATGCCGTGGCTCAATGTCGCGTTTCCGAGCACCGCGGCATCGGCTTCGGGCGTGGCGGCGGGACTGAAGGCGCTGGGCAAGACCGGCACGACCGTTGTGGCTTTTGCGGGCGATGGCGGCACGCTGGATATCGGCATCCAGGCATTGAGCGGCGCCGCCGAGCGCAACGCCGACATCCTCTACATCTGCTACGACAACGAAGCCTATATGAACACCGGTACCCAACGTTCGAGCGCCACGCCGATCCACGTCAAGACCGCGACAACGCCGATCCTCGGCAAGCAGCAGCACTCGAAGGACATGGTGCGGATCATGGAGGCGCACGGAATTCCCTACATTGCCACGGCCAGCCCGTCGTATCCCGCGGACTTGTTCGACAAGGTGCGCAAGGCCCGCGCCATTTCCGGCACGCGCTACATCCACATCTCGACACCATGTCCGCCCGGATGGGTATTCCCGACGACCGACACCATCAAAGTGGGACGTCTTGCCGTCGAAACCGGCGCGGTGGTCCTATATGAAATCGAAAACGGCGTTTTTCGCCTGACGAGCAAGAGCCGCACCATCGCCAAGCGAAACAAGCGCGCGCCGATCGAAACCTATTTCGCGGCCCAGAAACGGTTCGGCAAGCCCGATCCCGAACGTCTCGCCGAATTTCAGCAATGGGTGGATGCCCGCTGGGAAAATTACATGGCTCGTGCCGCCGAAAACGAGTCCTGACGTGGAAACGCAGAAAAAGAAGAAGGGATGCCTGCTTGTCTTCGCGCGGTGGTGCGCGCGTCTGTTTGTGTTATTCGTAGTGTTTCTAGGAGGGGCCTTCGGCGGCTTTTTTGCTCCGCAACTCTATCATCGCTTTTATTTGTTTCCGAAACAGGCGGAGGCGTGGAAGCAACTCGCGGCGCAACGAACCCCCGTGTCGCTCCAAACGGGCTGGCAGGAATATCGCGGGGTGATGCACAGCCATTCCGAGGTCTCGCACGACTCGGAGGTCACGTTTCCGGAAATCGTCCAGGCGCTGCACCAGGCAAAATGCCAATTCATTTTCATGACGGATCACGTCGTGGACGGCAAGGCGGATTATTCGCTCGGCTGGAAGGGTATTCACGACGGAATCCTCTTCGTGCGCGGGTTCGAGATGCGGGACGGGTTCATGCCGTGGGGGCTTCCGGACGACACCGTGTTTTCCAACAGCGAGGATCCGGCGGAACTGGCCAAAAAGATTCACCAACTCGGCGGTGTGCTGTGCCTCGGACATTGCGAGGCGGGGCGTCCGTGGCACATTCCCGAAATTGACGGCATGGAAATCTACAACATCCACACCGACCTCCTCGATGAAATGATGGAAAAGCATTCCCGGCTCGAGGTCGTCAAGGAACTCCTGATCAACATGTGGGCGTATCCCGAACAGACGCTCCGTTCGGTATTCGACTGGTGGGTGCTGGCGATGCTGGTGCAGAAATGGGACGAGCAAAACGTGCATCGCAAACTCACGGGCATCGCCGCCAACGACTGCCATCAGAACGTCGGCGCCCGTGGCATCTATACGGCGGAAGACTCGCTGCTGTTGCTGGATACCGGCCACAGCGATCCGAAGAAGAAGATCGCCGAGTTCAAGTTGAACGCCGTGACGCGGACGCTCCTGAAATTGTTTTTCGGGAAACTCGAAGCGGGCCAACAATTGTTCCGGATTGATATGGATCCGTATGAACGTTCGTCGCGATTCGTCAATACCCACCTGCTTGCCCAAGAATTGACCGAACCGGCCCTGCTCGACGCCGTCCGGACGGGGCGTGCTTTTGTGGCGTTCAACATGATCGCGGACGCCGGCGGGTTCGCCTATGTGGCGGAGGGCGGCGGACAGCGCGTGACAATGGGCGAACGCATCGCGTTGGCGCCCGGTCTCAAGTTGCGCGCCGAGGCGCCGCTGCCCTGCCGGTTCACGCTGGTGCGCGACGGCAATCGCGTGACCGAGCAGAGCGGCAGGACCTTCGAGTACGAAGTGACGGCCCCGGGCAAATACCGCATTCAAGCGGATGTGAGCGTTCCCGGCGAAATCGCCGTCGTCGGCGAACACTACGCCCGAAACATGGCCCCGTGGATTCTGACGAATCCGATCGAGGTAACGGCCCAAGCCGGGAACTGAACGGTCGTTTGCATGAACCGTGGGAGGCGTTTTTCATGCACGTGAAACACCTGTTGGGCTTCGCGGCGATTTTGTGCGCCTGCGCGGGAGAGGCAGGAAAAGCGGCCGCGTCCGAAATCGCTTCCGGCTGGCAGGCAACCGGCGAACGGACCGAATTCACGATAACCGACGGCGGTGAATGCGATACCATCACATCGGGCCGATGGCGGCTGTCGGGCGTGCTTGAAGTGCGGTTCGCCGGACGCATCGAACCGCACGAGAACACGGTTTGCCCGGTATTCGGAAAAGGCGTCGAGGCCCTTCAGGGGAAGTTCAACCAAATTCGGCTTCCGGAAGGTTGGCTGTGCGATGTGGAATACCGCCGCAAGCCCGCAAGCGTGATCCTGCGCCGATTTCGCCCGAATCGCGCCCCCGCCTTTCCCGGCGCGGAAGGCTTCGGCCAGTACACCCTCGGCGGACGCGGCGGACGCGTAATCGAGGTGACGAATCTCAACGACAACGGACCGGGAAGTTTCCGCGCGGCGTGCGAGGCCGAGGGACCGCGGACGGTGGTGTTCCGTGTTTCGGGCACGATCCCGCTCGAACGCGAATTGAAGATTCGGCACCCGTACATCACCATAGCCGGGCAGACGGCGCCGGGCGATGGAATCTGCATCAAAAACTACCAGTTCAATTTCGACACGCAACATATGATCGTCCGTTACATGCGGTTCCGTCCCGGCGACGAGAAACGTAAGGAACAGGATGCGTTCGGGGGCAACGGCGATCACATCATCGTGGACCACTGCTCGGTGAGTTGGGGCGTTGACGAAACGCTTTCCATCAACAAGGCCTCCAATGTGACGGTGCAGTGGTGCATGGTCACGGAAAGCCTCACGAAATCGCTCCACAAGAAGGGCTCGCACGGTTACGGCGGGTTGTGGGGCGGTCCGGGCGCGTCGTTCCACCACAACATCCTGGCGCACCATTCGAGCCGGAATCCGCGCGCCTCCGGCAACGAGGAATCCGGCCTGCTCGATCTGCGGAACAACGTCATCTACAACTGGGGCTTCAACAGCGCGTACGGAGGCGAACGGTGGCCCCGCAACTGGATCAACAATTACTACAAATTCGGCCCCGCCACCTCGGAGAATGTTCGCGATCGCATCTTTCTTCAGAAAGATCCCCGAGGGAAAATGTATTGCGCGGGGAATTATGTGTGGGGATTCCCCCTTGTTTCGAAAGACAATTGGGCCGGCGGCATTGATTTCGCCGAAGACGGCGAAGCCACCGAACAGACATTGCGCGCGCATGAACCGTACGTCGTGGCGCCGGTCAAGACCCAATCGGCAAAGCGCGCATACAAGCGGGTGCTGCGCGAGGCGGGTTGTTCGATCAGGCGCGACGCGGTGGATGCGCGCATCATCGAGGAAATCCGGACAGGGACTGCCCGTTACGGCGAAACCTACGGCGGCGGCGGCAAAGGCCTGATAGACTCCCAGACGGCCGTGGGCGGCTGGCCCGAACTCCGTTCGCTTCCCGCACCGGACGATTCCGATCACGACGGCATGCCCGACACTTGGGAACGCCGCCATGGACTGAATCCACAGGATCCGGCCGACGGCGCCCAAGATTCCGACGGCAACGGCTATACGAATCTCGAAGATTATCTTTGCCGCATGGCGAATTTTCGACCGTGACTTGTCAGACCGAAAACCGCCCCCTGTATTGGAGAATGATCGGTTGCGTCCGCTACTCGCATCAATTCGCGATTGAAATGCCGTTTTCAGGATAATGGCACGCGCGGCCTCTTTGTGTTGCAATTGTTGGGAACCCAAAAAATATGACAACCATAACCGATAAAGACGCGCCGCCGGACCTGCGCCGGTTGTGCGTGCATACGATGACGGTGAAACGCTGGTCCTTGGCGGAGGCCATCGAAGGCTTTACCGCGGCCGGAATTCCCGGCATCACGGTTTGGCGGCAGCATCTCGAACCCCAGGGAGCCGTGGTATCCGGGCGGATGCTTCGCGATTCCGGGCTTCGTGTGGCCAGTCTGTGCCGGGGAGGATTTTTCCCCGCGCGCACCGCCGCCGAACGCGAGAAAGCCATCGCGGACAACCTCCGCGCCGTTGACGAAGCGGCGGCCATTGGTGCGCCGCTCGTGGTCTTGGTCAGCGGAGCCGTCCCGGGCCTCCCGCTCGAAGAAGCGCGTGGGCAAATTGCCGATGGAATTGCCGCCGTCGTGCCCCATGCGGAAGCGGCGGGTGTGCGTCTGGGCATCGAGCCGCTGCATCCGATGTACGCGGGCGACCGTTGCGCCGTCAACACGCTGAGACAGGCAAACGACATCGCGGAACGCCTTGCGACGCCGGTTGTGGGCGTGACGGTGGACGTTTATCACCTGTGGTGGGATCCGGATCTCGAGGCGGAAATCCGCCGCGCCGGGCCGCGCATTTTATCGTTTCACGTCTGCGACTGGCGGTGTCCCACGCGCGATCTGCTGAACGATCGCGGACTGATGGGGGAAGGCTGCATTCCAATTCGCCGGATTCGCCGTTGGGTCGAGGAAACCGGATACGACGGCGCCATCGAAGTCGAAATCTTCTCCGACGAACTCTGGGCCGAAGATCCCCGCGCGTTGCTCGAACGGATTAAAACCGCCTATCGCGCATTCGTCTGAATTCGGCGGCGGTAATGATCCGCCAGTTCGGGATAGGCCATGAGGTCTTCGCCGCCGCGCGCCGTAAGCCGGTAGACGCCGCGTTCCACGCGCTCGAACCAGCCGTAGAAATTGCCGGCGAGGATGGACAACGTCTTCGGCCCCGTTCCCATGGCGCGCAATGTTTTGGGCGACAGGGGCCCGCATTCCGCGAGACAACAGGCGATATGGATGGCGTTTTCGCGGTACGCGGTAATCAGGCGGCGCCGGACCGAGCCGCCTTCGTTGAAATCGCCGGATCGGCCCGACATCTCGTCGAGGATGGCGCGTTTTGCCTTCTTCAGGCGTTTGCGTTCGTAGGGAAGGGGATGAAACGCAATTTCGACGGCAGGTCTGGGGCCGCCAGGATTCACGAGCAACAAACCCAGTTCGAGACGGCGCAGCAGATGGCAGATCCCGCGCCAGCGTTTCGTGCGAAGCCCTTCCGGCGGACGCGGCACGGCCACATACACCGAATCCGCCGCGCGCTGGCGTTGCGCGGCCTGAATCAGAAGCGCCGTGTTGAATTCACGCTTGAACTCCACGGCCAGCAAATCGTCTCCCCGCGTGGCCGTGAGATCGCAACCCTTGACCTCGCCGCGCACGACATACCCCCGCGCAACGAGATAATCCCGCACGGGACCGTACAGTTCGCGTTCGGATTGTATGATGGAATGTCGCGGCATCGTCGGTTACTTTGTTCCCGGGATCTTGTTCTTTCCAGTCATCGGCATCGTCTCGGAATCGGACATGCGCGTCATCATAGCCCCGCGGGCGTAAAAAGTACAGGGAACCTTGCCGCGTTCCCGGTGTTTGACAGAATGAACAAAAACGAAAGGGACTTGACATGAACAAGACGATCATTGCCGTATGTATGGGAATTTTTCTGGTGGCCGGCGCCGTATGGGCGCAAGATCCCGCCCCGGCCGCTCCCGCCGCCCCGGCGGCGCCGCCCAAAGCCGGGCATCTCCGGGGTCCGGGAGGTCCCCATCCAATGCTCGATATGTTGAGGAAGGCCGATGCCGACAAGGACGGCAAGGCCACGTTCGAAGAGATGAAAGCCGCCCGCCCGGAAATCACCAAGGAACGCTTCGACATGATGGACCGTAACAAGGACGGCGTGTTGAGCGCCGCCGATTTTCCAAGCCCGGCCGAAGCGTTCAAGGAAGCCGACAAGGACGCCAACGGCAAGGTGACGTTCGAGGAATTGCAGGCTGCCCGGCCCCGCATGACCAAGGAACGCTTCGACATGATGGACGCGAACAAGGACGGCGTGTTGACGCTCGACGAGATGCGCATGGGTCCGCGCCCCGGCATGGGCCGCGGACCGGGTCTTGGCCACCGTCAAGGCCCGCCACCCGCGAAGCCCGAACAGGCGCCGCCGGCGGAACCGCCGAAAAAGTAACCGTGGCGCCGTTCGCCAGGGCCTTTTAAGGAAAATACTGCTCTATCGTCCCCTTGAAGATCGGACGGGGACGCTTCTCGGCATCTGGAACGAAGCGTCCCCGTATTCTTTTTCTTTCTGGAAACGGATGGATTTTCGTCATTCGTTTACAGGGGTGGCGCCCTGCAATCCGGACCTTCTTACCAGTATGAAATTTGTGACCGGAGTCCGTTGGGATGATTGTCCCGCAGGCTCTAAGCGCCCCGTCAAGGCGACATGAGGAGACGGAAAGGGCAACCGTATTGGCGCAATCAGAATGGAGGAGGCGCATTTGCGGGGCGGATGCGCAAACATGCACGCGCGGGTACGGCAAGAGAAACAAACCCGGCTGGTTTTCAACCGTTATGCCGGGCTGCAAGGTCTTTCAAAAAATACGGAGGAGCCGGATGATCCAACAATGACATGTGAAACATGTTCACGGTCTGTGCTGTAATACAACGCACAACAGGCGAAAGGATTTGAGCGGTTGACAAAACAGGCCGCCTTTTTATTCCTCACCATTTTTCTTCCGTGCCCGGTTGGGGCCGTGGTCCCGGAATCCCTTCCGCCCGTACCGCCTTTCAGTCGCCCGGCGGTCGTGGCGAGGAAACCCGCAGCCGTGGGTTCGCACCCACGGCTATTGACATCGCACCCTTTCGGGGTCTCCCGCCGTCTACTTGCCGGTTCGCTGGCATCCGCGTGCAGTTCAAGTACGGTAAAACCGGAAGAGCCAGAAATCTTGGCGTCTTGGCGTCTTGGCGTGAGAACGAGGATTCACGCAAAGACGCGAAGGCGCAAAGAAAGGATGCGGTATGACGGAGAATGAGATAGCGACGCTTCGACCGGCGCAGGCACCCAGCATGGCAAGGGTATTTGCCATGCACGTCTGCGTGATTCGGCCTTCCGACTGTCGGCTTTTGGGAGGATACGGATTCCGTATGTGTGGCAATGCCTTCGGCCTTGGCCGCGACGGCTTGATCGGCGTCGAAGGTTGCCCGTTCCACGCCCAGGATGCTCGCGTTGTTCAGACCGGCGGCCGTCTTGTCGAGCCTGCGAGGCGGTTTGCGCGGTCGAATTGTATTTGCGCTTGATCGTGTTGGCCGAGCGATTCGAGCGCCATTCCGAGCGCGCGGTAGGTAAGGGGGTCTTCCGAATCGAGCCTCAGGGATTCGACCAATGTCCGCATGGCTTGCGCGACAGCCCCTGGATCCGCCGCACTGTTCAGCACTTTTCGCGCTTCTTCGCGCAACTCGTGCGCGCGGACCCGATTCCGAAGCTCAGACAAGACCGGAGCAATGGCCAGCGATTCAAGAAGGCGCGCGCGCGCCGAACCGAATTCGCCGCGGAGGTCGTCCACACGGGCAAGATAGAGCCGGGAGGGGATGTCTTTTGGGCATTCTTGCGCAATGCTTTCAAGTCTCGCGCGCGCCTCGTCGAGCCGGCCTTGCCTGCACGCAATCGCCCCCAGCGCGGTGGCAATATGCGGCGCGCGGCAGCCTTGCCCTTCCATCCTCTCGAAAAGCGTCCGCGCCGCGTCCAGATCGCCGCGATTGAGCAGAATGTTTCCGAGCATGGTTGCGGCGGGAAGATGCATGGGATCGAGTTCGAGCGCCTTGCGGGCCGCTTCTTCGGCGACGGCGGCCTCGCCGACAGCGAACGCCTGCTCGGCCAAATCATGCCATGTTTTGGGATTTTCGGGTTGGCGCGCGGATTTGGCCAGCGCGATCGCATAATAGCGCCGGCGCTTTTTTCCCATCTTTTCGGGATTCGTTTCAAAACCGTAATGATGGATGACAATGGTTGAAGGTTTGATTATGCCCTTCTTTTCAACGACGCTTTCCGTGATGTTTTCATGGACGGGCTCCCGGTATTCGAACCCGCATCCGTTGCGAAACAGCCGGAGCAGCGGAACCGGCAAATAGCCCGCGAAACCGCGCGCGAACGGATCGCCGGGTTCGACAGCCATGAACCGCCACGAACGGATGTCGTTCGAGTAATTGCGCAGCGTCACCTCGATGGCGTCGGCGCCGTCGCCGTCCGCCCGCATCAAGGCCCGAATCCTTTCCGCGCCGGACGGATCGAGGACTTCGTCCGCATCAATATGGAGTACCCAATCGGCTGTCGCGACCGCCAGCGCCTCATTTCGCGCGGCGGCAAAATCGTCGCGCCAGGGAACATGCAGAATGCGCGCCTTGAATCGCCGGGCAACCGAGACGGTGTCGTCGGTCGAACCGGTGTCGGCCACAACGACTTCATCCGCCAAGGCGCAAACGCTTGCGAGGCATTCGCCAAGGCAATCCGCCTCGTTTTTCACAATCATCACAATGCTCAGGGAGGCCACAGCGCGTCTCCGGGCTTCATTTGAGGGACGGGACGAAAAAATAGTATACTTTTACCTTCGATTGTGGCAATGCGTGATGGATAAATCCGTCCCGCCGGAATGATACCGGCGGGCAATTTGATCCTCGCAACAACCCGGATCCAAGTGCAGACTCGAACAGGACGGTTTTGGAGGAAAGAACGAAATGGCGAACATGGATGCCAGTAAAGTGCGGAACGTGGGCATATTGGGGCATGGCGGCGCAGGCAAGACCATGCTCATCGAGCATATCCTGCACAAGGCCGGCAAAACGAGCCGCATCGGCCGAATTGCCGACGGCAACACGGCGGGCGATTATCTCGACGAGGAAAAAGAACGCCAGCAGACCATCTGCATGAAACTGATGCACGTGGACTGGAAAGGATCGCGCATCCATCTTGTGGATCATCCCGGCTATGTGGATTTTCTCGGGGAAGTCGCGGCTTCGACGCCGCTGGTGGACGGCATCATCATCGTCATTGACGCGACGACCGGCGTGCAGGTCGGCACGGACAACGCCTTCAAGTACGCTGAAAAATACGGCACGCCACGCGCATTCTTCATAAACAAGATTGACCGTGACAACGTGGATTTCGACGCGGTCGTGGAAAGCATCCGCAAGTTCTACGGGTTGCAATGCGTCCCCTTGGTCATTCCGGTCGGCCTTTCGGCGTCATTGACGGGCGTGGTGAACATCCTGTCCGGTGAAAACGCCGCGGTGGCGGATCAAATCGAGACCTTGAAGGCAGGCATGATGGACGTCGTGGCCGAGTCCGACGACGCGTTGCTTGAGCAGTATCTTGAAACGGGCACGTTGACTTCCGAGCAATTCACCCAAGGGCTTCAGCGGGGCATTACTTCCGGCAAGATTGTCCCCATTTTGGCCGGCAGCGTTGAAAAGGACATCGGCATCGAAGAATTGATGGATGTCGTGGCCCATTCGTTCCCTTCGCCCTTGGAACGCCGATTTGTGGCGAAAAATCCGGATGGAACCGAGGTTGAAATCGTTCCTGACGTGAACGGTCCTTTCGTGGGGCAGGTCTTTCGCAGCATCGTGGACCCGTTTGTGGGGCAATTGACGCTGTTCCGCGTCATCAGCGGAACGCTGAAGTCGGATTCCGAATTTTACAACGTCACGACACAGACCAAGGAACGCACCGGGAAACTGTTCTTTCTCTGCGGCAAGGAACAAACCCAGACGCCGGAAGTCATCCCCGGCGATCTGGCGGCCATGGCCAAACTCAAGAACACGCATTTCGGCGACACCATAGCCGCGTCCGGCGTGAAATATGAGTTGCCGAAGCATCCCCTGCCCAATTCGATGGTGAAACTGGCCATCTACCCCAAGTCGCGTTCCGACGAGGACAAACTTGGCGAAGCCCTGAACCGGCTAGCCGAAGAGGATCCGACGTTTTCGCATTACCGCGACAAGGACACGCAGGAACACGTGGTTCGCGGCATGGGCGATCTCCAACTTGAAATTTTCCTCGATCGCATGAAACGCAAGTACGGCGTCGAATGCGAAACCCGAACGCCGAAGGTTGCCTATCGCGAGACGGTCCGGGGCAAGGCCGAGGTCCAAGGCAAGCACAAGAAACAGACGGGCGGGCATGGCCAATACGGCGATGTCCACCTGCGCATATCACCGAACGAACGCGGCGGCGGCTACCAATTCATTGACAGCATCGTGGGAGGCGTCGTGCCGCGCCAGTACATTCCCGCCGTGGACAAGGGTTGTATCGAGGCGTTGCAGCGCGGCGTCATCGCGGGATTTCCCGTCGTGGACATCATCGTCGAACTCTTTTTCGGATCATACCACGAAGTAGACTCGTCCGAAATGGCGTTCAAGATCGCCGCCTCGATCGCCATCCAAAAGGGCGTCAAGGAAGCGCGGCCCTGTCTGCTCGAACCGATCATGGAAATCGCGGTCACGGTGCCCGAGGACTACATGGGCGACATCACCGGCGACCTGAACAGCCGCCGCGGCCGCATTCTCGGCATGGAATCCGGCGGACCGGGCAAACAGATCATCCGCGCCAACGTTCCCGAGGCCGAAATTCTGCGGTATTCGACGGATCTGCGCAGCATGACCGGCGGACGCGGCTCGTACGATCTCACGTTCAGCCACTACGACGAAGTGCCCGAACATGTCGCCTCCGGCCTGATTGCGGCCTATGAAAAGGCGCGCGCCGCCGGAGAGTAATGTGTTGTTTTTCGAGCGCGAATGCCCCCTAGCGGACATTCGCGCTTTGGCTTGTTGTCAAGACGCATACAAGGCCAGAAATTGAAACCAACATGAGCGCATTGGGAAAACAAATCCGGTTGAACCGGATATTCAGTCATCCGTCGGGCCGGATCCTGGCGGTGGCCGCCGATCACATGATCAATTATCGCGACGGCATCCCCCCGGGACTGCGCAAGATAGAAGAGACCATCCGGGAAATTGTCGAGGCGGGCCCAAGTTCCATCACACTGAACAAAGGGGCGGCCATGCGTTGTTTCGCGCCCTTTGCGGGCCGGATTCCGCTGATTGTCCAGCAGATGGCCCTGACGCCCGATCGTCCGGGATTCGCCGACCATGTCGAGGTCGAGGAAGCGGTTGCGCTGGGTGCGGACGCGATTGCCGTGGCGATTCTGGTCAAATGCGCCGGGGACCTGGATAATCTCAAGCGCCTCGCGACGACGGTCCGGGAAGGGGAGCGGTTCGGCCTGCCGGTCATCACCCATATCTATCCTATCGCGTCGAAAGAGGGCGTTCCGGCGGTAAGCACCGCGCCCGAAGACGTTTTCTACGCCGTCCGCGCGGGGCTCGAAATGGGCGCCGATGTGATCAAGGCGCCCTACACCGGCGATGTCGAATCGTTTCGCGACATTGTAGCGTCCACCCCCGTGCCGGTCGTGACCGCCGGAGGACCGAAATGCGAAACGATCGCCGAGGCCGCCGCCATGATGCGCGATGTCGTCCGAAGCGGCGCCGCCGGCAGCACCGTCGGGCGCAATGTCTGGGGGTTTCCCCCTATCAAGGAAACAATCCGCCACCTCAAGGAAGCGCTGGGAATCGCCGACTGACACACGCGCCGCCGACCCCGGTCGTCAACCCTTGGACGACGGCTTGCCGAGGGAATCCACCATGCGCGCCATGAGGGTCGTCAGGTATCCTTCCAAATGCGGGCCGAACCAAGACATGATGGCCGTCTCGTATTGGGGATTGCCGCGTTTGTCCCTCACATCGAGATAATAGCGATCCGGCGAAATATAGCCGGCATATTCGCCGGAAAAACCCGACGCCCAGAGATCCAGCCCCTTGTTTGCGGCCATCTGCCGCCACGTAACGGCAATCTCGCCGCTGAAATCGCCGGGGGTATTCACAAAGACAATATTGCCGACCCGGACCGCGGTCATCCAACCCGTCGCTCTAAGACCGACAAGCCGTCTTGCCAATGGCGAAAGCCGCCACTTCGTGCTGAGCGGCCGCATCTGGAACGGCGGCAAGTCTATGGGAATGCCAATACTGGCCACATCCGCGCGTTCCACAAAGACCGGATTTTGGGCGGCCTCCAGAACGAGTTGGGCCAGTCCTTGCCCCATGGCCTCGCAGCGGCCAATGGGATCGGCCGCCTCGGGCGCACGCGGACTCATGCTGCCAACCGCTCCCCCCAGAAAAATCGCGGTCGCACCGGTGGCCTTTTCGATGGCGGACTGGAGATAGCCCGGATATTCGGCGGAGAAGAGCATATTGTCGTCGTCAAGGATCGTGGGATGCGCCGAATAGCGCGTCACAAAGCACCGCTTCCCGTTGGCCTTCTCGGCCAACAGCCAATTCAGGACGGGATCCACCCCGGCATCGCGCGCGCGGTTCCGGATAAACTGGGGCGCATCTATGGCGCCATGCGCCAGTTTTGCCGGCTCCATGGCGTTGTATGCCTCGACAATGGCCTTCGTAAACGCGCTGATGAGCATCGGCGGGATTGCCGGATTGTATTTCCCAAACGAAAACTCGGCGACAAGCCCCGGCGCGAACGCCCCCACGCCGTCATGGGTATGGCTGGCCGTGAAAAACAGGTTGCCGGCCTTCAAAGGCGTTTCCCGGGCCACTTGTTCTCGGACCGGTTCGGCGATGTTGGGCGGGATTAGCAGCATGTCCGCTCCAATGAGCACCGCCGTGTCCGTGCCGTCGCTAATGGCAATCGCTTTCACGTGAAGTTCATCGTTGACGCCCGTGGACGGCTTGCTCATGCGGGCGCTGTATCCGGCCAGCGGGGTGCCGATGGGCGGGGTAATCAACGCCGTCCCCCACCCCACCTTGAGCGGACCGGGATTGTCTTGCGGTTTGACCGACTGTGCGGCTTGGTCAAGGCGGGCCATCGTATTCTTGAAATAACCGGCGCCCTCGAAACCGGCCGAGTACGTGGGCCACGGGCCGATGAACACAACGAAAAGCCCCGCCAAAAGGACCATGAACGCGACAAATCCGATGAGAATCTTTTTCCACAACCGCATGCTGCATACTCCCTTCACGATGGTTCAAACAGTCATTTGACCTGTCTTTCGATATCAACGGTTTCAGCATCCTCGTATTCCCGCTTGATCCGCCGGAAACGCATCAGCGCCAGAACGGCCAATCCGAACGCTATCAACACCAGAAGGCATTGGTACCAGAAGGCTTCATATCCCAGAACAATCGGCCAAAACGACGCAATACCCATCGCGAGAATCGTGTTTTCGAGGAATGAGCGCCAGAAATTCCTCATAAATCCACGGAGGCCTTCAAGACGTTATCCGCATTGGCCGCGACCAGTTCGAAGGCATCACGGGTGCGCTCCAAGGAAAAACTGTGCGTGACGAGGGATTTCACGTCAACCATTCCGCAGGCGGCCATTTCGATGGCGCGGGGGTAGTCGTGCCGGAATCGGCGGCACCAGCGGATGGTCAATTCCTTGCGCCGGGCCACACCGACGGGAATCGGGTCGTAGTCCTCGCCCGAAATGCCTGTAAACACGCACCGGCCGGCCGGCCGCACCACTTTGCACGCCAAGGCCGGTGTGTCAGAGGATCGGGCCGTGTCAAAGGCCGCGTCCACCCCCCGCCCATGCGTAATATCCAGTATCGCCTCGACCGTGTCTTCCCGCCCGGCGTTGAAGGCGACATCCAGCCCATAGTGCAGCCCTGCCGCCACGCGATAATCGAGCCGATCGCTCCCGATCAGCAATCCCGCCCCGGCACGCTGGGCCACTTGGGCCGTCAACAGGCCGATGGGACCGAGTCCGAGGATGGCGGCCGTTTCGCCGGGTTTGAGTTGCGCAAGTTCGACCGTATGCACCGCCACGGCCAGGGGTTCGATCATCGCCGCCTCGACCGCACCCAGATCGTTCGGAACCGGAAAACAAAAATCGGCGTGAAAGGCGGTATATTCGCAGAGAACGCCGTCGTACGGCGGCCCACCCGGAAAAAAGAGATCCGCGCAGACGTTGTAATGGCCCGTCCGGCACCATTCGCATTTCAGACACGGGATGCCGGGTTCGACGGCGACACGCTTCCCAATCAGCGACGGATCGGCCGACTCCCCCACGCATTCGACGATTCCGCCGAACTCGTGGCCGAGAATGATCGGGCGGGTGATAACCGTCGAGCCAATCCGGCCGTCCAGATAGTAATGCAGGTCCGAACCGCAAATACCGACCGATTCGACCTTGATCAGCGCCTCGTGCGGCTTGGGCACGGGTTTTTCAACCTCGACCAGCCGGATGTCGCGCGGGGCAAACCACTGGGCTGCTTTCATTTCACTCCCATCGAACCAAACCCGGTTCTTCCGCGACAATCATAGCACAATCGCCGAAAACGCCGCCTGTATTTTTCAATTTTCCCGCCTATTTCGGACTTCTATGCGGGTATGGTATAATTTGACATGAAGTTGGCCCTGTATTCTCGAAGGTTGTTAAGTCGAACGCATGCGTGCGGCGAAAGCCGCGTGTTGAGGATCGGCCCATGGACAGCAGCCCGAATATCGAGAAACGGCATCATCACCGGCTGGGCTTGGATGTTTTGCTTCGTGTATCCATACCCGGGGAAAGCACCGTATACAAAGGCAAGCCCAGCGATCTCAGCCCCACCGGCGCGCGCATCAAGTTTCCCCGCGAAATGAAGGTCAATAGCCGCGTCCATGTCCACATTTTGCTGCCGGACAAAAATATCGGCTGCGAGGGACTCGTCTGCTGGGTGCGTCCACTGAATGAGGAACGCTGGACGCTGGGCGTCCGTTTCATGGAAATGAACGATTACGAACGCGCCTACCTCGAAGCCTATCTCGGCAAAGCCGACTTGTAAAGACGGTTCATCGCTATCCCAATCTGCCCGCAAGAGGCTTTGCGTACGTCTAGGGCGCCAGCCATGCGATTCGGCGGTTGAAGCCACCCACGTACCTTTCATGCGTATGAAAAACCGGCTGCTCAAGAAAAAGGTCATCGGGTATGCGTTCATCAGTCCGTGGCTGTTGGGATTCCTGGTATTCACGGCGGGGCCGTTCAAAGGCATGACCGGTCAACGGGACGGGTTGGAAAAACGTTATCGTGGTATCAAAAACTAGAAAGTCATCCCGGAAACTCTTATGATTGGGCTTGCCTCGACAAACGAGCGGAGACGGAGAAAACGGATGGGTATGCGAATGCGGTGGGCGGCGGGATTGGCCCTGATGGCGTGTATGAGCGGCGCGTGGGCGGCCGAAACCCAAGTGTGGATCGAAGACTGCCAGCCCTATGCCGGCCACGATTTCGCCTTGCGATTGGCATGGGACGAGGCGGCGCCGGGCGATGCGCCCGTCGGATTGAATGTGACCGTCCGGGGAAACGACGCCATT
Source organism: Candidatus Hydrogenedentota bacterium (assembly GCA_035450225.1). NCBI lineage: Bacteria > Pseudomonadati > Candidatus Hydrogenedentota > Candidatus Hydrogenedentota bacterium. The sequence goes on along the minus strand of DAOTMJ010000004.1, from coordinate 14,882 downwards.
GACAATGCCTATCTGACGATCGCGATTTGCGATGCAGACGGAAAAACGATCATGGACGATCGCAGGAACCTGCTGCTCGACACCGAATTCCGGCCGTATTCATTTTCGTGGGATGCGTCCGCCGTTCCCTGCGGGGTTTACACCCTTTTCTTTTCGCTGAAACGCCCTCCCGCGCTGGAGGTATTGAAACAGGTTTACACCGTGCGCAAATCCACGGTGGATGAACTGCGCGCCGGCATGGACGAAGCGGCCGCGCATGTCGTGCATGTTAAACATCTTGCCCAAGCCCGTACTTCGCTTGGCGAGGGTTCGCCGTATCCGGCGATGCGGGCGGCTTTCGCCGTGGACATGCTCGACGCGGCGCGGCACGCCTTGGATGCGGGCGCGGTGGCGCGCGCGGCGCGGCTGATGCGTTACGCCAAGTCGGCGGCCATCGCCGCCCTGCGCGAATCCGGACCCGATGCCGTGCCGCCCGAATGGCGCGAGGCGCCGGCGCCGCCGGCGTCCGTACGCGTGGCCGGCGCCGGGTTCGAGAGCGGGGGGCTTCCGCGATTCCTGTTCGGTTTTCACGCGGGTGCTTCGCTGGTTCCGGAAACGCTTGCTCGCATTGCCCAGTACGGAACGCCGTTCGCCGTGATGGCCGTGCCGCCCGCACTCAACAGCCAACCGGAACAACTGGCGTCTTTCCTGGACGAGGCGGCGCAGCAGCGGATAGTGTTGCTGGCATCGCTGGCGCCCGATGCATGGACGGGCGATGAACGCGCGGCGCACCTCGCGGCCGTGGACGAAGCCTCCGGCCGCGTCAACCTGGCCGATGCGGAGGCGCGGGGACTCATGGAACGCCACATTGCCGCGACCTTGCCCTTGTTGGCGGCGCGCGACAACGTGGCGGCCGTCTGTCTTGCCGAAGCGCCCTTTCTGAAATTTACGGGCGATACAGTCCGAAAGGGCTTTCTCGACGCCGTCAAAAGCCAATATGCCGATCCGGCGGCCCTCAACCGATCATGGAAAAGTCTCTTTGCCGGTTTCGACGAGTTGGAAATCGGCTGGAATTATGTGAATCCACGCTACCAGGACAGTTCCGCGTACCGCTACGACTGGCAGACCCATCACCTGTCGCTTGTGGCGCAATGGGCCGAGGCGACGCGGGTGCTTGCCCGATCCTGCGCGCCGGAATTGCCCGTGACGATTGCGACGCCGGATGCGCCGTTTGCGTCCGAGGAGGTCGCGCTGGCGATCGATCGCGAATCGCTGGCCGCCACAATGGATGTGTCGGCCTGTCTGGCCGGCAACGCGCCGGGCGATCTGTATTACGCACTGGGTTATCCCCAACAGGTTGCCCTTTACACTCTGCTGAATTCGCTTGCGCCGGACAAGCCCCTCGTGAACGTGGCGTTTCGCCTGTTCGACGGGGATACGTGGGAAACGCCGTGTTCGTTTGCGCGCGCGCATACGGCGGCGTGGGAAGCGGCGATGGCCGGCCTGGATGCGGCGGGGCTGGTTGTGCCCGACGCCCTGATGCGCCCCGAAGGCCTGGAAGGATACGCGGCGGCCGCGATCGATCTGAACCGTCTCGCCCCGATCGTCACGGCCTTCCAGAATGCGCCCGCCATGGTCCGCGTGCTCTTCAGCGACTCCTCGAAGATATACAATAACGGCGATCCCCATCTTTCCTCGGCCCGATTCGCGTTCGAGGGCTGTTCGTTCGCCGGATACAAGACCGGCTACATTTCCGAGAGACAGATCGCGGCCGGCGGGTTGAAATCGGTGAAGGTGCTGGTCGTGCCCGACACGCCGGCGGTATCCGAGGCGGCATTTCCACTGATCAAGGAATACATGCAGGGCGACGAATGCGTGATTCGGACCTCCACGTCCATCACGTTCGACGAGCGCGGCCGTAGCCGCCGCGACATCATCACGCCCGGGCGGCGCACCATCCATGTGCGCGGCGAAAATCTGCCCGCCGAGTATCTGCACGCGATGGACGGCGTCATGCGGTTCGGCACGCTTCCCCGAACACCGCGCATCGTCAATTCGTTCGGATATACGCTTGAAGGCGTCAAATCGCTGCACGTCGAGCATGAAGGCAACGATTATCTGTACCTTGTCAACCTGCGTAAAACGGACCAAGTCTGCCACATGCACGATGGCCCGTGCGCGGGCCGCGACCTGATCGGCGGTCGCGATGTTCGTTTCCCGGTGAATCTCGCTCCCCTCGATCCAATGCTGATACGTCTTGATCCTACGGCGATACCCGTCAAAAAGAAGGTGAAACAGGTGCGGCGCGCATGGGAACGACAGGATGCCGCCGGTCCCGCCAAGCCCAAAACAGTCCGGCGTTCTTGGGAACGGTAACGGAATCCGGGGAGGGAGTTCCGGCCGTGGCGCTGTCCGACACGATTCGTTCGTTGGAAGAGGCCTTCGCGTCGTTTCCGTGGATGGATCCGCATTCGCACATTGACGCGGCGCACCTGTCCGCGCGCGGGCTGGACGACATTCTGCTGTATCACATGGCGGTGAGCGACCTGTACGCCGCGGGGTGTCCGGACGGCGCGCGCGTGCCCGAAGACCGAACGACGGTCGAGGCGCACCGGCGTCTTGCCGGGGCCGTGCCGTTCCTGCCAAAGACGCGCAACACGTTTATCTCCTGGGGCGTCCGCATCATCCTCGAAGACCTCTACGACTGGCGCGAACCCGTGACGCCGGAAAATTGGCGAAAACTCGATGTGCGGATCGCCGAGCGCGCCCATGACGCCGCATGGCCGCGCGAAATCCTGAAACGCGCCGGCATCGCGCGAACGGGCACCGAACTGTGGCGCGGACGCGACGGATCGTGCGACGATTTGTTCCAATACGCGCTCGAATGGGCCTTCTTCTCGCGGACGCAATGGGGCCAGCCCGACATTCCCCTGTTCGAACTCGAACGGACGTGGAATGCGTCCGAACCGGGACAGGCCATCCCGGTCACATTCGATCGCAAGAGCGCGCCGCCCCTGGAAAAGACCATCCGGCGCGTCGAGGACGTTCACGAGGCCGTCCGGCACTATTGCGCGCTCATCCCTTACGGGCGCGTGATCGCGACGGCCACCCACATTTCGACGGACATGAATTACTCGACACCGGACGACGCCGCGATGGACGAAGCCCTGCGCAACCGGGCCCATGCAACGGATCGCGAACGTGATATCTACGCAAGTTACATCACGAACCTGTTTCTGTCGGAGTTGGAGAAACACAGCCATGAAATCGTGTTTCAATTCAGCATCGGCGCGGAAAGCCTGCCCTTCGAGTCGTCGAGCCGCCTCAACCAGCGAACCATCGGCCAGGTGGCCGAACTCGTCGCGCGGCATCCCCGCCTGCGGTTCATCTGCTTCCTCGCGACGCGGCACGCCAACCAGGCGATGTGCACCCTCGCCCGTGAACTGCCCAACTTCGCCCTCGCCGGCTACTGGTGGCACAACTTCTTCCCCGGTGCAATCCGCCAAGTGATGGAAGAACGCCTCGACATGCTCCCTGTCAACAGGCAAATCGGCTTCTTCAGCGACGCCTACTGCGTGGATTGGGCCTACGCCAAGGCCAAAATGGTCCGCGCGCTCATGGCGGAAGTCTTCGCGGCCAAGATCGAACGCGGACAATACACCGAACGCGACGCCATCGCCATCGCCCAAGCCATCCTTTTCGATTCGTCACGCGACCTGCTGGGCATGATCGCCCGGCAACCTCCGTTTCACGAGCATGAATTTAAAATCAGCCGTGAAAACGCCAAAGGGCTCCGCATGTCCCGTGAATGAGGTGTACGTGGCAAGCCCGGCGGATTTTGTCCGGAAGGAGAAAACCGCTGCGGAAGCCTTTCGCCTTTCGTTCACCGCATTAGCGCCGGTAGGTCCATTCCGGGCGGGCATACTTGTCTCGCGCGAGAATTTTGGCGGCGCGGATTTCGCCGCGGCCCGGCTCGACGGGACGATACGCCAAGTCGAACGCTTCACAGATCGCCTCGCGCAACGCCCGCGCATCCAGCGGGAGCGCCCGGACAAATCCGCGGTGCGTCCGCGCGCCGCGATATTGTGGACGTGTTTCCGGTTCCCGAAGATAGCGTTCCATTCGATCCACGTCGAGATTGTAAAGCAAGGTGCCGTGGTGCAGGATGAACCGTTTGCGTCGTTTCTGGGAGTTGCCGGACACTTTTTTGCCGCCCATGGCAAGGTCTGAAATGCCCTTGTGGTGGACCGGCAGGCCTTTTTCGCGCAGTACGGCGGCAATCCGTCCCAGGATATAGCAATAGGAACCGCGGATCGTCTCGATGCCGTTTCTAAATTCATGGCCGAGCACCAGTGTGTAATTCAGGCATCCCGGGCCTTGCAGGACGCATCCTCCCCCGGAGGCGCGCCGCAGAATCGGCACGCGGTCTTCGGCACAATTCAGATCGTAGACCTCGCGCCGCCAATTTTGCGCCACGCCCAGGCAGACGAATCGGGTACGGCTTTCCCAGAAACGGAGCGTTTCGCCGCCTTTCCCGTTTTCCGCGGCATCGAGCAGCATCTCGTCGAATGCGAGATTCTCCTCCGGCCACCGGAACGATATGTCCAACAACCGCATTGAAAAATAGTCCTCGCCATCAGGCCTATCATGAATGATTCACCGCAACGGGAGCGCAAGATTAGCAGGAAAACCCGCCGGTATTCTACTTTTTGCGATGACAACACGAGTACCGAATTCTCGGGCCCTGTTGCATGCTGCAATTCCCCGAAAAGTGGCGTTTCTCGGTTGAATGGATTCCGGAATCGTATTGAAGCGTCCATCATGGTAGCCCAACATGGCAGAAATAGGGGCAAGTATGTGAGACAGGCTGTCCAGCCTGTCCGTCCGCGGGCATGGCGTGGCTTCGGAAAAGACAGACTGGACAGTCTGTCCTACGTTTCGCACCCGAGGGACTCCCCGTGCCCGTTCAGGGCAGGTGAATACATGCAGAACTCGGTACTCTCAAGATGACAAGTATCTGCAATTAATCAGATGCACGCGCAGTCGAGTTCGCGGGCGGCCTTGACCTCGTCGAGACGGCCGACGGGCGTCGTCACGGGCGCGGCATGCAGCGAATCCGGATCCCGAAGGACGAGATCGGCGATTTCCAGCATGGCGTCGCAGAAGGCGTCCATCGCCTCTTTCGATTCCGTCTCGGTGGGCTCGATCATGAGGCTTTCCTTCACCGTCAACGGGAAATAGATCGTGGGCGGATGGAATCCGCGATCGATCAATCCCTTGGCGATGTCAATCGCGTGAACGCCGCGCTCCGCCTGCGGCGAAGCCGTAAAAACGCATTCGTGCATGAATCGGCCGTCAAACGCGGATTGATAGGCGTCGCGCAGGCGCGCCCAGATATAGTTTGCGTTCAGGACCGCGTGTTCCGAAACGGCCTTCAGGCCTTCGCCACCCAGACAGCGGATGTAGGCGTATGCGCGCACGGCAATGAGGAAATTTCCGAAAAACGGCGCCATCTTTCCGATGGTTTTTTCCGGCGTCTCGAACGTGAAGATGTCGTTTTTCAGGACAACACGCGGCGTGGGCAGGAACGGCAGCAGGCGATCGCTCACGCCGACCGGCCCCGATCCGGGGCCGCCCATGCCGTGCGGCGTTCCGAAAGTCTTGTGCAGATTGAAGTGCATGACATCGAATCCGAGATCGCCCGGACGGCATTTCCCGATAATGGCATTCAGGTTCGCGCCGTCGTAATACATGAGCGCGTCCACTTCATGGGCGCGGTCGGCAATGGCGCTCACCTCCGGCTCGAACAGGCCGTGCGTGTTCGGGCACGTCAACATTACGCCCGCAACCCGTTCGTCGAGGCTTTCGATAAAACGGTCGAGATGGATGGTCCCGTCCGGCCCGGACGGCACTTGGAGGACCTTGAATCCCGCGATGGCCGCGCTGGCGGGATTGGTGCCGTGCGCCGAGTCGGGGATCAGGATCGTGTCCTTGCCATTGCCCTTGTCGCGATGGTAGGCCGCGATGAGCAAAACGCCTGCAAGTTCGCCGTGCGCGCCCGCCATCGGTTGCAGGCTGACCGCGCGCATGCCGGCAATTTCCGCCAGCAGACGTTCGGTGTCGTATATCAGCGCCAGCGCCCCCTGGCAGCACGGTTCGTAAACGGGCACGGACGACAGATGCGGATGCAGGCCGGCGAATCCCGAAAGACCGGCCACGGCCTCCGCCATTTTCGGGTTGTATTTCATCGTGCACGAACCCAGCGGGTAAAAGGTAGAGTCCACACCGACGTTGCGTTGCGACAGGCGCGTGAAGTGCCGGACGACGTCCAACTCGCTCAATTCCGGCAAGGCGGCCGGTTCGCGCCGGCACAACCCGTCTGGCAAAGGCGATAACGGCACATCGAGCGGATCCAGCAGCATGCCGCGCCTTCCGGGACGCGAGCGATCAAACACGAGTTCCATGCGATTCCTTCTCCAGCGCGGCCGCGAAATCATCCAACTCCTTCCGCGTGCGTTTTTCGGTTACGGCCATCAGCAAATCGCCGGACTCGCCCGCGCCCAGCGGCGCCAGGGGCAAGCCGGCGACAAAACCGCGGCCCAGCATGCGGTCCGCGACGTCGGATGCGTCCGATTCAAGACGCACGGCAAACTCGTTGAAGGTGGGTTCCGCATTCAACACGGTCACGTGCGAACCGGGAACCATGAACTTGCCCTTGAGGTATTCGGCCTTTGCATGGCATTGCACCGCCACGTCGCGCAATCCTTCCTTGCCGGCAAGGCAGAGGTAGATGAGCGCGCGCAAGGCGCAGAGGGCCTCGTTCGAACAAATGTTCGACATGGCCTTTTCCCGGCGGATGTGCTGCTCGCGCGCTTGCAGCGTCAGCACGAACCCCCGGCGTCCCCGGGCATCCTGCGTGGCGCCCGCGATGCGCCCCGGCATCTTGCGGACATGCGCCTTGCGCACCGCCATCACGCCGAGATACGGGCCGCCGAAACCGAGCGGAAGGCCGAGGGACTGTCCTTCGGCCACGGCGATATCCGCACCCATTTCGCCCGGCGTCTTCAGAATGCCGAGCGAAACCGGATTGAAGGAAACCACGAGCAACGCGCCGCATGCATGGCATTCACGGGCCAGCACCGAGTAATCGGCCACGCCGCCGAGGAAAGCGGGATTCTGCACGATGACGCAGGCCGTTTCGGAATCCGGCGCATCGCCGTCGGCAATTTCAACCTCAAGATTGGCCGTGTGCGTCTTGAGCATGGCGCGGTACAACGGGCCGAGCGATGGATGGCACACAAGGCGGCGGCGTCCCGTGATGCGGATAGACATCGTGGCCGCCTCGAAGACCGCCGTGCCGCCGTCGTACAACGAGGCATTTGCGCAATCCATGCCCGTCAGGCGGCATACCGCCGACTGGTATTCGTAGATGGCCTGCAGGGTGCCCTGCGAACACTCCGGCTGGTAGGGCGTGTACGCGGTGTAGAACTCGCTGCGCGAGGCCAGCGCATCCACCGCCGCCGGGATGAAATGGTCGTAGTAGCCGCCGCCGAGAAACGACACGTAGCCGGCCGTATTGCGCCCCGCGATGCGCGCCATCAGATCGCGCACGGCCATCTCGGATTGTCCCGGCGGCACCTCCCACGATTTCAGGCGCACGCTTTCGGGAATCGGTTCGAAAAGCGTATCGAGGTCCGGCGCGCCGATGGCGTCGAGCATTTCGATCCGTTCGGCGTCCGTTGTCGGAATCCAGCCCATGCTAGATTTCCTTCACGAAACGGGCATAGGCGGCGGCCGTCATAAGGCCGTCGAATTCCGCCGCGTCGCAATCGACCAGTTTGAAAAACCAACCCTCCTCGTACGGACTGCGATTGACGATTTCCGGGGCGTTATCGAGGGCGCGGTTCACTTCGACCACGCGCCCGCCGATCGGCGCATAGACGTCGCTGGCCGCCTTCACCGACTCAACCGTCGCGGCTTCGCCGTCCTGGGCAAATTCCTCGCCGACTTCCGGCAACTCGACGTAGGTGATGTCGCCCAACTGCTCGGCCGCGAAATCGGTGATTCCGACGACATACACGCCGCCGTCGTCGCGGATCCATTCGTGGCTTTCCGTGTAACGCAAATGTTCCGGATACATCCTTGTTCCTCCTGTTCAGGCCACAGGCTTCAATCCAAAGATCCTATGCCCCTGCGCGATCCGAACCGAAACCGGTTCAGGCGCGGCAGGTTCCGTGCTTGTAGAATGGCAATTCGACCGCTTCAATTTCCATATCCTTGGGTCCCGCGGTGAAACGGACGCCGGGTTTGGACAGTTCGACCGGCACATAGGCCATGCCGATGCCATATCCGACGCTCGGTCCGTAGCAGCCGCTGGTGACGACACCCACCGGCTGGCCCTCGTGAAAGACCTCATAACCCTGCCGCGGCGCCTGACGGTTCATCGAACGGATGCCCGTGCGAATTTTGTACTTGCCCATTTGGCGCTGCATGACGAGGAATTCCTTGGCATGGAAGTCGCTCTCCCAGTCAATGAAGCGCCCCATGCCGGCCTCGAGCGTCGTGTGCGAATCATCCACGTCCTGTCCATAAAGCGTGTAGCCCATCTCCAGCCGGAGCGTGTCGCGCGCGCCCAAGCCGGCCGGCTCGACGCGTTCGTCTTCCAACAGGCGCCGCCAAATCGGCACGGCCAGTTCGTTCGGCACAAAAAGTTCAAAACCCAACTCGCCGGTATACCCCGCGCGTGAAATAATGATGTCCGCCCCGCCCCACTTGGCCCGGCAGACCGTGTAGTACTTGAGCGAGGCGACTTCGCCGAGTCCGGCGTCAATCAGGGCCTGCCGCGAAAGCGGCCCCTGGACATCTATTTTTGCGGTGGCGGGCGACAAATCCTGTGCGCCGCACACGCGATACAAGGTCCGGGCGACGCGCGGGTACGGCCCCGCGTTCGTCGCGATGAACAGTTCGTCCTCGGACAATTTCATGGCCACGACGTCGTCAATAATGCCGCCGCAGGTGTCGAGAATGCTTGAATAACGGCAACGCCCCACGCGCAGGCAAATCATGTCGTTGAAAACCATGCCCTCGAGCGCGCGCATCGCCTTGGCGCCCTTGAGTAGGAACTCGCCCATGTGGGAACAATCGAACAACGAGACCTTCGACCGCGTGTGATGGTGTTCCTCGATGATCCCCCTGAATTGGATCGGAAGCAGCCACCCGTGAAAATCAACCATTTTTCCGCCACGGGCAACGTGTTCCTCATAAAGTGGAGTCCGCCGCATATTCGCCTCCCTGGATACGCCCACGAACCGCGCGCCTTCACGCGATTCGCCGCGCGTTCCAACGGTCAAAGCCTCCGGCGCGGAACACTTTCCCGCGTCGGCGCCCAGGCGAACGGCGGTCATAGCAGCCGTTGCTCCCTCGTGGTTACCTCCACGTTCGATCGCCAGTCGCAACGACGCCTTTCATGCGATCACTTTGCCATATCGAATCGGCGCGTGTCAAATTACCCCGCGCCAACCATCAACTTTTGCGTATCCGGCGCGGATTGAACACCCGCAGACGCGACGCGGCCGCGATCGCCACGGGCAGCAGCGCCAGCGGCAATATACCGCCCGCGCCGGACGACGGCGTCACGGGCGGCGCGGCATCGAGCGTGCCGCCGAAACAGCCGTTGTCATCCCCGCCTTCGCCCTCGCGGACGGCGATGGTCGCATTGACTTTCTGCACCGCCGTGTACCACGAGAAACTGTCGCCGTACTGGCCCTTGAGCGCGCACTTCTCGATGCGCACCTCCGCCTTGCCGCCCGCCGGCATTGCGTTCACGTAAAACCGCACCGTCGCGAGCGTGCTCGGCCCGGCCTTCATCGGCGCAACGCCTTCCTTCCGGCCCATGCTGACGTTGACCATCCCGTCGCCGGCCTTGTAGTCAATCTGGCCCCCAGACAGCACGGTCCCGGGGAATTTTTCAAGCGGCGTCAGTTCGGGCGGATAGGAAATCCACACGTCGAAACCGCTCAGCCCGCCCGGATTGTCAATCCAGATCGGGACGTCCACATTCGTGCCCACCGGCGCCGCCCCGTTTTCGAGCGACACCATGACGTAATCCTGGCCCTCCAGAATGACGCTCAGCAGCATCTCGTCCGCCTCGCCCGCTTTCGCGACCGCCCGCGGATTGATGGACATGCCCGCCGCCATCCGTTGCAGCATGACCGCGTCCGCGCTGTCAATCACGTTGTCGCCGTTCAGATCCCCCGCCTTCAGCGAACACGCGTCCATGTCGCGTTTCTTCACGGCGATCAGCAGCGCGTGCAGCGCGTCGCCGATTTCCACCGCGCCGTTTCCGTTCAAATCGCCCACCATGCAGTTGTCGTCCACGCAAAGAGTGCCCGTGTCGCTGAAGTTCACCGGCAGCGGGCTTACATTCTGGTCGTACAGGTAGACCGCGTCGAATCCCATTTCGCCGCAGGCATCGGCCACGGCATTCGTGCGCACGCGCCCCTCCACGTCGAACAGATGCCCCACGCCCCGAATCTCGCCCGTCGCGCCCATCACGTTCACGATCACCTTGCCCGGCGTGCCCACCGTGGCCGCGAAACTCATCCGGCCCGTCAGCGCCGTGGGCTGCACCTGTACCGTCGCCGGATCGAGGATGGCCGCGTCATAGTAGAACTCGATCTGCACGCCCTTCAGGACAACACCGCCCGGGGCCGACATGTTCAGCGGAATCACCACGTTTTTGCCCGCCGTTGCCGATCGGTCCGGAATCCACATCGAGATCCCTTCGCCCGTGTCTGACACCGTGATGTAGTTGGCCTTCGTCAGCGTGTCGCTGCCCGCATCCGTCGTCACCGTCAAAGAAACCGAATACTTGCCCGGCGACTGGTAGGTCCGGCTCGGATTCTGCTGCGTGCTCGTCCCGCCATCGCCGAACGTCCACGAACGCGACAGCACCGTTCGCCCATACGTCAGCGTCGCGTCCGTGAAGTTCACCGTCAGCGGCGCCACGCCCCATTGCGGCACGCCCGTGAAGTCCACCACCGGCGGCGGCGCTTCGGTGACCGTCACATAACCGGTCTTCGTTTCCGTGTCGCTGCCCGCGTCCGTCGTCACCGTCAACGAAACCGTGTACGTGCCCGGCGACTGGTAGGTCCGGCTCGGATTCTGCTGCGCGCTCGTCCCGCCATCGCCGAACGTCCACGCCCACGATTGCGGCGTCCGGCCCCTGTAGTCCGAATAGTCCGTAAACTGCACCGCGAGCGGCGCGCTCCCCGACAGCGGATACCCGCCGAAATCCGCCACCGGCGGCTGTGCCGCCGCATTCACCGTCAGCGTCGCCCCGTTCGATGTCGCGCTGCCCGCCATGTTCGACACCACACAGGCATACGATCCCGAATCCGCCGTCTGCGCCGACGCAATAGAATAGGCCGAGGACGTGGCGCCCGAAATGTCTGTTCCGTTCTTCTTCCACTGATAACTCAACGGTGCGGTCCCGTTTGCCGCAACGGAGAACGACGCGGAAGATCCCGCCGTTACCGTCAATGATTGCGGATGCGCTGTAATCAACGGCGGATCGTTGACCGTCAACAGGGCCGCATTCGACGTCACGCTGCCCGCCATATTCCACACGTAACACGTGTATGCGCCCTCGTATGAGTTCAGAACGTTCGCAATGACATATTGGCTGAGCGTCGCACCCGAAATACTGGCCGCGTCTTTGCGCCACTGGAAACTCAAAGGCCAACTCCCCGTCGCCTCGACGCTGAACGACGCCGAGGCGCTGGGATTCACCGTCAGCGACTGCGGATGGGAAGTGATCTGCGGCGGATCGTTCACGGTCAGTGTTGCCGCATTCGATGTAACGCTGCCCGCCATATTCCACACGTAACACGTGTATGCGCCCTCGTAGGAGTTCAGAGCGTTCGCAATGACATATTGGCTGAGCGTCGCACCCGAAATACTGGCCGCGCCTTTGCGCCACTGGAAACTCAAAGGCCAACTCCCCGTCGCCTCGACGCTGAACGA
>DAOTMJ010000004.1:0-2779 GCA_035450225.1 Candidatus Hydrogenedentota bacterium | reverse complement strand
CGCCGAAGCGCCCGGATTTACGGTCAACGACTGCGGATGCGCGGCGATGAGGGGCGCGGCCACGGTTATCGTGCGGGCGTTGGGCGTGCCGATGCGATTGCCCTTGAGGTCTTGTACGTTGGAAACGGTGACGGTCAGGGTTCCACCCGCAAGCGCTTGCCCGGACCAAGTCAATATGTAGGGATTCGACCCGGTCACGGTACCCGGATTGGCGGACAACGTTCCTTGCGCGGTCCCGGACACGCTATAGTTGCCTGTGGCGGTCACGCCCGGCGCCAGCATCGGTTCGCTGAACTGCACCGCAATCGAGTTGGCCGCTTGGACCGATACCGAAGACACCGTGGGCTGCACCGTCTCCCACGAACCCGCCGCCGAATCCGCCTGCCCCACGTAGGCCATCGCCCATCCCGGAAACAGTACCCAGACAAACGCCCACACCAAGGTTCCTCGCATCGTCATCTTTTTCATGCTGCCAGTCCTCCTCCGCATCTTTGCGCCATTGCGTGAGATAGAGGGATCGCACAAAGGCTTTACCGCACTTCGGTTGGATGGACGGGGCGGGTCTTCGCCGCGAGGGCTACCAGCCCGCCCCGCCTGTTTCGATATTTGTCCGGGCGGCCCATACGCCGGCGCCACGCGGCACAGGAACAGGCCTGTAGTCTTCCGCGGCGCCCTTTCGAGCGCGCGACGCCATACTGGACGTCGCGCCACTTCCCGCGTTGGCGCAAGGCCAAGACGGGAACCCCGTCCGGGAAGTCTTGAGTGGCGAACCGGACACGCAGAGGCGAACCCCGTTGTTGTTGTTCCTGTTGTCGGGATTGTTTCTGTTGCGATTCGCGGACCGGCAGTTCCTGTCGTTGTTGTTCCAACTGCCGCCGCGCAGCACCCGGTTCGTACCATTCGGCCTATCCCTCCGTAAAGGACACGCCCGCCAGCAGCGCCCGGCGCAAGCCCCAAGCGTCCGCATGACGCGCATGTCCGATCCAGCTCATCAAGCTGGCGCGCACGTCTCCGAGGGCGGTTTCGCCGGCCCGGTAGGCTCGCGCCAGCCGTTTCAGTTTGCGTTGAAACCGATGTCCGTTGCAGGGCCGCACACGCCGGTGATGCGGCCAGATGCGATACCCCATGAAATCGCATCCCTCGGTAACGGGAAACACGGTTCGCTTGCGCGGATGCAACGCCAAACCCAGCGCCGATAGCCGATCCTCGATTTCCGGGATCAACGCGTGAAGCGCCTTCTTGTCGTCGTCCAGCACGACGAAGTCGTCCACGTAGCGGATATAGTACGGACGGCGCAGGTCTTCCTTGATCCAGTGATCGAATCCGTTCAGGTAGACGTTGGCAAAGAATTGGCTCGTTTGGTTGCCGATCGGGATGCCGGCGCCCGAAGGCCAGAGCAATCCCTCGTCGCCCCGCGACCGGACGATCTGCTCGCACAACCACAGAACGTCCCGATCCGCGATCCGCCGCGCGAGCGCACCATAGAGTACGTCGTGGCGGATACTCGGAAAATACCGTGATATGTCGCACTTCAGCGCATACTTGGCCTTGCGCGAGAACAGCGTGTACCGATCCGCCGCCGCATGGGTTCCTTTTCCCTTCCGGCACGCATACGTGTCGTATATGAATGTCCGATCGAAAAGTGGCTCGATGACGTTGCACAGCGCGTGATGAACCACCCGGTCGCGATACGGAGCCGCCGAGATCAGGCGCCGCTTCGCCTCCTGTACGTAAAAATCGCGGTACGGCCCCGGACGCCACGTACACCCGGCCAATTCCCGCTGCAAGTCCAGCAAATTCTCCTCCAGCCGCGCGTGAAACGCAAATACGTCCGGGCGGCGCCGTTTGCCGCGCTGCGCCTTGCGCGCCGCTTCAAGCAGATTGCCGAAAGAGTAAATTTCAGGATACAGATTCTTCCATGTTTTCATGCAAAGCACGCGGCCTTTCCCGTTGTTGCTTGATCCAACCGCCTATCTGGCGCCCGATATCCTCGATCTGCTTCGCCGCATATTCGTACTGACACTCCTGCAAGCAATCGAGACGCACCGCCAGCCGCACCAGCGCCCGCAGTACGTGCAATTCCTCGTTCACGCGGTCGAGCAAAGCGCGCTTGTCGCGGCGCAGGCTGGCGCGCTGCACCAGGGCCAGCAACTCCAGCAGGCTCGCATCAATGCGGTCGCCGAGCGACTTCCGCCAGTTCTTCGGGAAACGATTCGTATGTGACAGGAACCACTGCGCGAAATCGAACAACGTCACCGAAACATGAGGTTCGTAGTTGCCATGCTGTTTCATTTCCGTACGCCCGTTCCGGCCTCCAAAAATCCGCTAGGGGCTTCGCCCCTAGAACCCCATAAAGGTAAAAAAATAAAGTGTAAAGGAAAAACCGACTAGCGGGGCGAACCGGACACGCAGAGGCGAACCCCGTTGCCGTAGTTCCTGTGGCCGGGATAGTTCCAGATGCGATACGCGGACCGGCAGTACCTGACGCCGTTGATCCAATTGCCGCCGCGCAGCACCCGGCCCATCCCTGTACTAGGACCCTGTGGATCTGATACTGCGCCCGCCGCGTAACTCCCGTACCAGTCCTGGCACCATTCCCAGACGTTCCCGCTCATGTCGTAAAGTCCCCAGGCGTTCGGCGTCTTCTGGCCCACCGGATGCGTCGTATCGCCACTGTTGTCATAATACCATGCATAGGTTCCAATCTGGCTGTAACTTGGATCATCCGTAATCCCCGGCTAAGGAAGCGATTGGGGCGGGTCATGTCAAATTGAGTCGG
>DAOTMJ010000003.1:186622-215363 GCA_035450225.1 Candidatus Hydrogenedentota bacterium | reverse complement strand
CACAGGAGGGTGCGTCAAGACGCTCGTTTCAGAAAGCTAATTTGGACAAGAGTGACGTTTCCACATCATCTCTGTCAGGCTGGTACCCGTACCGAGTTCCCTATCGAGACGATCAAAGAGGGCAATTCCCAGAAGGTCGCCCTTGGCTTCGCGCAATCCGTTGAAGTGATTGCGCGCTTTGGCTGGCTGGTTTCCACCGATGTAACAGACAAAAGGATCTTCAAGTTCCTTCTTGGCCGGATGGTTCAGCTTGTCCGCGAGAGATCGAAGGATTTCAAGGTCCGTTGAACCCTCAAGGTAGAGCACCCAACCCTTCTGCTCCGCTTGGTAATACTGTTCGAAGCCCAACTCCTTTAGCGACTTGAGCAATTGCGAACCTCTATCGTCGATTCGATGGGGCCTTCCGAGAAAGGCAACCACGATATCGCGATCGGCGGCTTCGTTAAGTATGACTTCCGAGTGGCTCGCCACGATGACTTGCGATCCTTGCTGTTCGGCAATATCGGTTAACAGGCTGTAGATTTGCCGTTGCCTGATAATTTCAAGATGGGCGTCGGGTTCATCGAGTAGTAGGACCGTATTGGGATTGGCATAAAGGTACGCCAATAACAAGAGAGTTTG
Source organism: Candidatus Hydrogenedentota bacterium (assembly GCA_035450225.1). Lineage (NCBI taxonomy): Bacteria > Pseudomonadati > Candidatus Hydrogenedentota > Candidatus Hydrogenedentota bacterium. The sequence goes on along the minus strand of DAOTMJ010000003.1, from coordinate 214,742 downwards.
TTGCAGTCCGCGACCGGAGGATGAGAGATCGAACGTTTTGCCTCGTTCCCGGTAGCTCATGGTAATCTCACCACGCTCTACGAGGTACTCCGGGGAGAGCAATTGGACTCCGAACAGCCTATCGATGTGCGAGCACAAAGAGTTCCAGTTCTGGGGCGCGTCGCTCCCGAACACCGCATCCCCTGCCGGCGGTTGATCGTTCTGTTCTCCGGTGAAGATTCGATAGCAAAGATTCCGCAAGACTTGGGCCGTTTGCCCTTCACCGGTGAGCACATTGATTCTTCCCTGCTCCCACTTGGGTTCCACGGCGGCCAATCCGGACATAGGTGGAAGAAATGCAACGCGAACTTGCCCGGCATCTTCTGGAATAGGCATCCTGGTAGTGCCGCCGGGATCCTTCCGCAATGGGCGACAGTAGAACGACTCGTCATTGGCAAAATCGAACTCGAGACCGCACACCCAGGGCGCGCCTGCTGTGACGCCTTCGACTAGAATGTCTATGCAGACGGATTGAGTGGTTTGTCTTGAATCTTTCGTGCGAATAACGTTGCGCACATGCAAATCGCGCCAGAGAAGATGGGCGTCCGGTATAGGCAAGGAAATCAGATCTCGGCGGTTAATGGTCACGCCGGGGCGTTTCTCAGGCGAGGTCTTCCCCATCCGTTTCTCGTTCCAGCGGCGAAGGCCGATTTCCCATAGCGCCAAGGCTTGAAGCGCCGTGGTCTTGCCGGAGTTATTTGGGCCGATGAAGACGACGGATTTCCCAAGTTCGATTTCAACGTCATCGAATCGTTTGAAGTTCCGGAGTAGCAACTTCGTCAGCATCTTCGGGTACCTCATTTCCGTGCGCTGTCGGTTCCCTGCAAAAACTCACCCTGAGTTTACTGCCGGGTTTCGATATCGTACCAGTACTTCTCTTATTGTGCATCTAGCGCCCGTACCAGCGCCAGCAGGAAGTCTCGGTTGTCCGCGGTCACATACCGCATCTGGCCGCCCATGCGGTTGAAGCTCTTGTTGTAGCGGAGGTAGTAGTCGGGGTTGTCCATCGGCGGTTCGCCTTTTGTCCAATCCCAGTGGGATTCCTGAAGATCCACGATGACCATGAAGTGGTTGTCGATGTGGCGGCCTTGCTGGATGGCGAGGTTTTGGGACATAGACAGGGATTTTTCAAAGATCATGGGCGACATGACGGCGCTGCCGATCGAGACGTACACGCCACCGTCTAGGTTCGAGACACTTTGCGCGAAGGCGAGGAAATCGCGTTCGGCGGCGCGGCCGATCGCGGCGCATTTGTTCATCGGATGGACGTAGATGATGTCGTGGCCGATCATTGGATGGCTTGTGAAGGGTACCTTTAGGCGATATGCCGCCGCCTGCAACCCGTATTGCTTGAACGGGTGCGGGACAGTGTGCCAGCCGGGCGAAACTCGCCGTTTGATAATGGCATCGAGCAAGTCGGACGCGGCGGCAATGAAATCGAATTCCTCGCGTTCGAGCGCAAAACCGATCTGCTCTTTCAGGCATTTGATGGACGGGATGTCAATTCCTTCGTTTTCGACAAAGGCCCCGACGGATTCTCCGTATCCCATGCCGCGGAACGCTCCGGCGATGATCGCAAGGTTGAGGTTGTAGCCGGTTTCCTGCCAGACGCCGAATTCGCCGCGCGAGACGTTTTCGCGCACGTCTTCGCTCGAATGACCCTGAAACGCAAACTCCCAGTCGTGGATGATCCCGGCGCCGTTCGTGGCGAGATGCGTGAACCAGCCGTCTTCGATCAGCTTGATCATCACGGGCGCCAACCCGTTCTTGATGGCATGTGCGCCGAAGGTCAGCATGCGCGATTTGCCGGTCGCCTTGGCGGCCTTCAAACGCTTGACAGTCTCATCAATGACCGCCTGCGCGCTATCGGACAACGCCGCGGGCTCGGCGTCCACCGGCACGTGGTCGCGCTCGATGTACACCTTGTCCTTGCGCGCGCTGAGCGGCTTGATGTTCAGTTTGCTGCGATCGAATTGGGGGTATGGCATATTTCCTCCATCTCATACTTTCTCACCACGAAGGGCACAAAGAGAAGAAACAGAAGATGAAGCATGCGCATCGTCTTTCACATTCGTTCGACGGTACCGGATTCTCTTCGTGTTCCTCGTGTTCTTCGCGGTGAAATTGCCTACAGCGTAAATTCTATGGTCACGATCTTCTTTTTCGGCACGCGGAGTTTGATGGTTGCGCCTTCAGGTTTCAACGGGGATTCGCGTTCTTCGTTGAGGTTCGTGAGCCACGCCTTCTTGAAGGGCTTGAAGAGTCGCAACGCGCCGTTGATGGTTTTGCCGGACGGATTGAAGATACGGACGGTAAAACTGTCCGGGCGATCCTCGTGGCGTTTGAACGCGGCGAGTTGGAGCCCCGCACCTTCGAGCGCAAAGAAACTCATGCTTTTGGGCAGCTTTCCCTTGTGCGGGCCGCATTGGGCCGGTTCGAGCGGGAGATTCAACTGCTCGGCCTGCTCGAACACGCCGTTCGTCCAGTCGCCCGTATGCGGGTATATCGAGTAACTCCATTGCATGCGGCCAGGGCACTGCGCGAGTTCCATCTCCGGGTACACTTCATAACGCCCGAAGATCGGGCAGTTGCGGTAGGTGAACGCGCGGAAAAGTGTAATCGCGAGCGGGCGGTCTTTCGTGTCCGCGACCTCGTACTCGCGCATGCCACAATTGTTCAGGATGGCGAATCCCATCTTTTTGTCATGAAGGTCCACGAATCGGTGCATGGGATACTGCGGATTCGGGCGTCCATAATACGGGCTGGTTTTCTTGACATGGATGTCGCGTGAAATCACGTCGAAGCCCGCCTCGGATTCGGTGGTATCGGCAGCGAGCCGCGTGGGAAACACAACGCGCATCCGATGGTTGCGGCACGTGTTTTCGAGTTCCGTTTCGACGTCGAGCCGTTTCGCGCCCGCGCGCAACGTGAACCGGCTTTTCACAACGATCTCGCGGTATTCGTCGCGACGTCGCGTATGGTTCATCTCGGCCTCGCGGAAGTCGCCGGTCATTTCATCAAGAATCCCGACGGGCACGCGCATGTGGTACGACACGCGCATCCGCGCGACGAGCGGCCCGGCTTCTTCGAGCGCAATGAACACCGGCGCGCCGTGCGACGTGATGATGCGATTGTCGTCCGGTTCCATGTGCACCCACGAGTGGCCGGTCTCGCCGGAATCCTCGATGTAATGCAGGTTGTGGAACGTATGCCTGCTCGACTTGTGCGTGAGGTCGAACGTGCCGTCGCTGTTGAATGCGACCCGCAGATGCTCGTTTTCGAGGACGTTCGTTTCGGGGGCCAGCGTGCCGGGGAAATAACCGAATCGGTCTTCGCGGACGATGTGATACGTTTTGTAGCCATACGCGGGTATTGCATCCACTTCGATGTGGCATAGTACGCGCTTTGCGCGAAGTTCGATCGAGATATCCTGCAAGTTCCGCACAAGGATGCCCGGTTCCGACTGTTCCTTGAGTTGTACGCGCTTGATTTCTTTCCCATCGGGCGTGCGGATGCTGAAGGCCTCGTAGCCCATGCCGTCGGGCATGTCAATGTAACATGACACGACGCCGCCCCACGGGAACGGGCACGGATTGAACACGGTCAGCACCGAGTCTTTCGGCGACAAGTCCGAGTTGTCGATTTGAATCTGAACAGCCTGCATGCCGCGCCGGGCGAGGCTGTCGCCGATGATTGCCGCCTGATCATAACGGAACAGGCTGTCCTTCTCCATCTGATCGATACCGGCGCCCGTGATGGTGTCGTGCGGGTGATTGTCGAGGATGTATTTCCACGCATGGTCGAGCGCGGTCTTGAGGTATTCGCCGCCGACCATCGAACCGATCGCGCTCCACGGCTCGGCCTTGCGCTGGACCGCGGTTTCCGCTCGGTTGTTGCCCTGCTTGAGGCGGATGCGCGCGCTGATGACATCGCCGCACAAATGCGTCCATTTCCCAACGGAACCCGGATTGCGGCTCTCGCCGGTCAAGACGGTCGGATTTTTCACCTCCTTGCGCATGGCGTTCATGTAGTCTTCGAGATTCGACAGCTTGATGTCGTGTTCCGGCAGAAGTTTCCGGCACAGTTTTATAATTTCGCTCTCCATCGGATCCGGATTCGACGAATCGAAGCCCTGCATGCAGCAGATGTGGCTCGTCGTGAAATGCTCGGATTCGTCGCGCACAAGTTTGAGCAGTTGCTCGCGGATCGGCGCGTCGTTCCATTGCTTCTTTTCCGAATCGAGGACGTAGTAGTGCTCGCGCGGATAGCGCTCCGACGCAAGCCGCATGGGCGCCGAACCGCGGTCCCAGTCGTAGCGTGCGAACACGTCGTCGCTGCCGTAGCGGAGCACGCGGTACACGTAGATGTAGTAGCTGAACCGGCTCATGCAGCCGAAACGCATGCCGAGCAGCCGCGAGCCGTCCGGGCCTTCGAGAATGAATTCGCTGTGCGGCGTGTTGATGCCGCGGTAGAAGATGATTGTGTCTATGCCGAAGCCGTTGTAGATTTGCGGCATCTGCGAAGTCTGGCCGTAACTGAACGGCGTGTAGCCCATCTTGCAAACCTTGCCCAGCGACGCCGCGATCCGATGGCCCACAACGAGGTTGCGCACGAGCGATTCGCCATTGACGATGTACTCCTCAGGCAACGAATACCACGGACCGATGATTAGGCGCCCCGAACGGACGTGTTTCTCGACCGTGGCGCGCTTTTCAGGCCGCCATTCGAGGTAGTCCGCCACGCACATCGTCTGAGAATCCATCGTGAACGAATGAAAGTCGGGGTCGGTATCGAGCAGGTCGAGCAGCCCGTCCATGAAATCGAGAAGCAGTAGCCGCGTCTCCTCGAACGGGTAACACCATTCGCGATCCCAATGTGAATTACTGACCACATGCACCGTCTTGCGTGTATTTGCCATGTCGTACTTCCTTGTGTTTGCCAATCGGAGAAAAGGCCGTATCCCTCGATTTTTTCAGCCATTGTACGTTACGCGCCGTCATCGAACAACCCCGCCGTTGCCCAAACGCGCGTAACCTCGGCCCGCGCCGGCGGTATGATTCCATGAAATGAAGGCCAAACACCTTGGGTGTGGGAGGATCATGCAATGGGCATGTTGGCACTGTATTTCGAGTTTTTCGGCGAAGGAATTCTACAACTGGTCGCCGGAGTGTTGGCAACGATATTCGGGGCGCTGGCGGAACTGTTCGGCGCGTTTTCGGCAGTCAGTCCTTGCGGGTGAACGCGGCCAGCGCCTCCACGTGTTCGGTGTGCGGGAACAAGTCTACCGCACGCAAATCGTCGAGCGTATAGGCTTCCAGCAGCACGGGCATTTCCATGGCAAGAACTTGTGGCTTACATGAAATATAGAGCAGATTTTCAGGACGGTACTGCATGAGATGCCGAAGAGCCTTTGGATGCAGGCCGGACCTAGGCGGATCAATGACGACGGCGCTGTCCGGCGGGAAACCATCGCCTTCCCGCAAATTCTTCAAGTACCGCTCGACGGTATCCGTGAAAAACGTCACATTTTCGATGCCGTTGCGTTTGGCATTGTAAATCCCGTCTTGTGTGGCGGACGCGACGGACTCGACCGACACGATGTGCCCGACCAAGTCCGCGCAGGCGAAGGCAATACCGCCCATGCCGCCATACAAATCGTATAACGTGTCCGGGTTGATGTCCTTTACCCATTGGCGAATCCGCGCATAAAGACGTTCGGCGCCGAACGTGTTCGTTTGAAAAAAACTGAAGGGGGATATGCGGAAAAGAATCGGCCGCAGGGCGTCGCCGTCGCGAATGCACAAGCAGTCTTCGATGGTTTCGGGACCATACAAAACCTCGACTTCCTCGGCCGTCGCGACATCGGCAAGGCCGCGGAATATGCCCCGCTGAATGCTCTTGGCCGGATAGACTGCGCGCACGGCCTCGACAAACGAGGACCGGTCGAAGTCGCCGTCCGCCGTAATCAGTACGACCATGCGCTCGGACGTGCGTTTTGCCTCGCGAACAAGCAGGGCGCGCAGAAAGCCTTTCTTGTTGCGTGTGTCGTAGGCATGCAGACCCTGTTCAAGCATCCAGCGCCGAACGCCGTCCAGCAACGGTCCCATACCTTCCGGCGCGATGCGGCATTCCTCGACGTCCAACGGCCGGTACCAGCGGTTTTTTGTTTTGAATCCAAGGACGGATTCGCGATCAAAATCCTTGGGTGGCGGTTCGGGATAGAACTTGCGCCCAAAACTGAAATCAACTTTGTTGCGGTAATGCCAGATTGTCGGTGAGGGTTCGACGGGAATCGGATGCGGCCAGTGGGCGTTGAACAACGCGGCCAGCAATGCCGCCTTGTGCGACAGTTGCTCGGCATACGGCACCTCCTGCATCTTGCAGCCGCCGCAGTCACCGAAATGTGGGCAATGTTCGGGCATGCCGATTCCATCCTGCTTGTCCGCTTCCAAAAACTTCATCCATCGCGACAAGCCATGTATTTAGGTGAACACCGTTTCGATATCTTCTATTCGCGAGAGGACGGCGTCCGGCTCGAAATCGCCCGGATTCCGATCAAAGGTTTCGTAAGGCGTCCACTGAACGCTGTGGACCACCGGCAGGCCCGCGCGCTTGGCGCCCTGAATGTCCGCCAGCCAGTTGTCGCCCACGAACAACACCTGTTCCGGCGAAAGCGCCAGTTGGTCCAGTATCGTTGTGAACGGCAACGGATGCGGTTTGGCGTAGCCGATATCGCCCGAAACGACCACCGCGTCGAAATGCGGTGCGAGCCCGGTCTTCTCGAGACTGCGCCGGATCGCATGGCCGTCAGGATAATTCGACAACAGCCCCAGCCGTCGTTTCGCGTGCAACCGCGCCAGCAAGGCCCGTACGCCATCCGAAGCTTCGGTGGTCTCGATGAACGCCTCAAGACGGACACGAATGATCTCGTCCACTTCGGCTTTGGTGGCCTCGCGCCCGTACAGTGCGCGAACCATGTTCGGTGTAATAACACGCAGGTCGTTCTCTCGATACGAAGGGGGATCGCCCGCATAGGGCGCCAGCCGGTCGCGATCGCGTAGCGCCCGCAACGCCTCGCGATCCAACGGGCCGAACAGCCGTTCCAAGGCTTCCGCGATGGCCGCGTCGCACGCGCCAATCTGCCGCCGGCCGAATTCCACCAGCGTATTGCCGTAATCGAAGACAATGGCCCGTATGGCGTCCGCGTTCAATTGATTCTCCAAGCCCGATTGACGCACGTCATAACGCTTCCCGCATGAGGGCGATGGCCTGGACGATGCGTTCCGTCTCCTCGAAGCCGTAGGAGATGCGGAGTTGGCGGCGGCCGGTTTCGGCCATCGGGCCTTTCGGATGGACGCAATGCTCGCCGGGGATATACACGACGCGGGGATGGCGGTCGTCCGGGGGGCCGTCAATGGCCGGATCGCCGGTCGTGCGCGACAAGATGTGGAAGAACCGGGAAGACTCTGTCGTTTCGGTGCCCTTGAAGGTCAAGTAGAAGTAAAAGCCCCCCTGCCCGCCGCAACGGTGTTCCACCGCGTCGCCGAGATGATGCTCGATGGCCTCGGCGACGCGCAGGGCCTTCTCGCGGTAACCGGCGTTCACCCGGTCGCGCTGTTTGAGCACGTCGTGTTCGATCAGGTAACTCGCGATTTCCTGGTTGATGAGCGGCGCGCTGAACCCGACATCGCTGGTCTGCTGGACCAGCGCGCGAAACAGCGGTCCGTCCGCGCCGATCAGGTAGCCGATCCGCAACGCCGGCGCGAGAATCTTCGACAAGGTGCCCAGTTCGCAAACAATGCCGAGTTCATCGTAGGGCAGGGCGCTTTGCGGCGTTTCGACCGACGGATCATGCACAAGAAACTCGTAGGCGCCATCGAGCACAAGCGGCGCCTTGCGTTTCAATTCGTGCGACAGGCGCGTCACCATCTTGACAAGCGCCTTGCGCCGCCGGTTGCTCAGCACCGTGCAACTCGGATTGTTCACCGTCACGACGTAGAAGAACGAAATGGCTTCCTTCGGAAAATCCGGCGAAGCCAGCAGCGCTTCCAGCCGTTCGACGTCCATGCCCTCGTCGTCTTCGGGAACGGTAACAACGGTGAATCCCTTGCGTTCGAGCGCGTTGCAGTAGATGTAGTACATCGGGTCCGTCGTGACGACGATGCCGGGACGGATTACGTCGGCCAAGGCATTGAGAATGCTCGTTGCGCCGTTCGCCCCGATCAGAATGCGGTTTCGGTCGAGCACCGCTTCGGTCAGTCCGGCAATGCGGTTTCGCACGTAAAAAGCACGCAATGCGTCAATCAGGTTTTGCGATCCCTGCGATCCTCCGTAGTTCAACGCGAAGCGGTATCGCTTGGGATGGGAGAGGACCTGCGCCATCGCCTCCTGGATGCGGTCGCCGGGGATCGTGCGTTCGTTGACGTATCCGACGCCGAGATTGATGTCTTTGTCCTCGCGAAAATCCGCCGCGAACGCCGTCATCATACGGTTTACAGGCGAGGGAACAGCCGATTCCTCGCCATAGGCAGACAACAAGGGTTCTTCCAAGTCCATAGCCGACGCTCGCCCGATTTATGCCGGTATGACGCCGCGCTCGACAAGACACGCCATGACTTTTTTCGTGCTTTCTTCCAGCGATTCTTGGGACGTGTCCACGACCAATTCGGGGTTCAACGGTTCTTCATAAGGCGCCGAAATACCGGTAAATTCCTTAACCTCGCCCGCCCGCGCTTTCTTGTAGAGGCCTTTTGTATCGCGCGATTCACATACATCAATGTCGCATTTTACATACACTTCAATGAAATCGCTTCCAGCGACTTTGCGCGCCGCATCGCGGTCGGCACGGTACGGTGAGATAAAAGCGGTGAGCGCAATTATGCCAGCCTGGACAAATAGGTTGGCCACTTCACCGATGCGGCGGATATTTTCGGTCCGGTCTTCCGGTGAGAACCCCAAGTTTTTGTTGAGGCCATGCCGGATATTGTCACCATCCAAAACATAGGATCGGCAGCCGCGTTCGAACAGGGCTTCCTCGACCGCATGGGCAATCGTTGACTTGCCCGATCCGGAGAGTCCGGTGAACCACACGACGGCGCCTTTGTGGCCATTCAAACGTTCGCGATCCGCCCTTGTTACCGCGCCATGATGCCAGGTAATGTGCGTGCTTTTGATGTCTTCGGACATGTGTTTTCTCCTCTTGTTTTTTCAGGGAGGGGAGTATATCAAGAAAAACACCGGATTGGTAGTGAATTTTGTTGATCTTTCCCAAAAAGCGGATTCAACGCGGCCTGTCGCGTCCGGCTTGGGTGCATATAGCATTGAAAAGCCGTGACACGGGTTCGATGCCGTAATCGCGGAAATTGGCGGGACCCGTCCAGAATTCCTCAAGATAACCGCTGCGTTCCCGTTCGTAAAAGAGCACCTTGAGCATCATTTGCGCCTTGTCGAGTCCGCGGACCAGCCGGGCTTCGGGTGTATGGGCATCGAGCAATTCGCGGTGATATCGGGTGAATTTTTCGGGGAAACCCGTGAACATTTCCTCGAAGATGGCTTGTTCGGCGATGTCTTTTGCCTCGTGCAGGTATGCGTCGGCATAGGGCATGGGAATATCCATCAGTTTTGCCTCGGCGAGGTCGTGGATCAGGGCCATGGCAAGCGCCTTGTCGCGATCAAACATGCCGGGATATTCCTCGACGAACAGCAATGTCAGGACCGACACGAAATGACTATGCGCGGCCACCGATTCGGGGTGGGCGACGCCCCGCACGACATAGCCCGCGCGGGCGATTCGGTCCAAGGGGTGCAAGGTATCGAAAAGGCCGATAACTCGGTCTTCAAACGATTCCATCAAAACTCCTCTCGTGCAATGATTGGTTGGGGCGGAAACCGTTTCCGGAAACCGAGATCGGCGGAGTTCCGCGTTTCTTTGCGTCAGGCGCCTTCATTCAGGCGCTTTTCCAGTTGTTCGATGCGTTCTCCGGCGGTTTCGACGGTAATCGAAAAACGCGCCCTGCACGCTTCGATGGCGGCCAGCAATGCCTCGGCCCGTCGAGTCCAATCGGCGTCCGCCGCCGCGTGTTCCTCGCTCATGATTCGGCACTGCACTTGGGCGGTGTGCAATTCCTCGGCGACGGCCGATTTTTCGGCCAATTGGGCCATGAGGGCCGCCCTCACCCGCTCGTTGGCCTCCTGTTCGGATTGCAGATGGGCGGCATGATCCGAGAGGCGCTTCACTTCATCCTCGAGCGCGGCAACCCGGCCTGCTTCTTCCCGGGCCTTGTCGAGATCGCGGCGTACGGTTCGGAGTTCCTCCTGGGCGCGTCCGAGTTGCTGTGCCAGTTCCTCCTCGGCGGCCCGCTGTGATTCGACCTGTTCCTGCAAATCCTTGGTGCGGGCGCGTTCACGTTCAATCTGGCGCTCGAGTTCCGTTGTGGAAGGGAGCGCGGCGGCTTTTTGTTCCAGGCGCGCCAGTTCCTCGCGCAACCGCTGGATTTCATCTTGCGGCGGCGAAACAATTCGCATGTTTTCCGGGCTTTTGGCGGCCGGCGTTGGCGTCCGCAAATTGCCGATTGAAACAATCTGCCCTTTCTCCAGCATGTTTCGCAGGCCGGGAGGAAAATGCGGCAAACGGTTGGGCGGCAGGCAACTGGCCAGCAACACGTAATGGCCGCGATCCAGAAAGGCCCGTACAATCGCTTCAAGGTCAACAAGACGTTCCGTGAATCGCTCCAGTTGATCCACCAGCAGGACAGCCGACGCGGCGCGTTCGAGCGGAGTCGGATCCTCGATAAGCGCGCGCGCCTTGTCCGGAAATTCGCGCGCGGTGATATACGCCAGCGCCGTGCGCGGAGACCGTTCCCGCAAGGCGTTTACGATGGCGTACAACAAATGGGTCTTGCCGCGTCCCGGTTCCGACACAATCACGACCGGCAACGGCGAAACGGGCTGGAGTTCCGAAACGGCATGGCATAATTCAAACGCGGCGCGATTGCCGTCGTCCACCTGAAACGTGCTGAATTCAAAGCGTCTCATGGCCAACTCCCCATCCGTTCAGACCATTCATGTGATTGTATCGGCCCCGCTTCAACGTGTCAAGAAATCGGACGGCGATGCACGCAAAGTCAGCGGATACCCTTGCATTTCAGACGACCTTCCATCCGCGTGTGTTTTTCGTTCAACGGGGGATAATACGAACGGCCCCTTGTGCGCCAAGCATTCCCGACGTTTTTCGTTGTCCCGCTCAATCCTGCGCATCCCGCCGTTTGCGCGATTGCCCCGGTCCTCGACATCGATTGCGCACGTTCGGACGCGGCGACGGCGAGATCCTGTGCACGACCCACAATATCCAGGCGGACACGCCCGCAGAGAATGTCCGTGCGCTGTTCGCGGCCTACGCGGACCTTGGGCGTTACCGGTAGGAGCCGGCCTGCCCGGCCCAAGTGAAAATAAAAATGGACATTGATGTCTACTTTACGTTCTTTATGGTATAATTCTCTTGCGTGAAGTTGGGATTTTCCAATCGTTGCCTGAAAAAAGGAGAGAGCCATGAGAACTGTATTTATTGCTGTTATATGGATGGTGACGTCTTTGGCGGTGGCGTTGGATTTTTCCAACATGCCGGCCACGCATGCACAGGATCTGCAATTGCTATTGGAACACAGCGCCCAGTCGCTGCCGCCCGCACTATTCGAACCGCTTGCGGGAATGGCTGCACAGACGGCCAAGTTTCCGGCGGCCGCAGAACCGGGCTTCGTCAAATTGAGCGGCTTACTGGGCGGCCGGGGCCAACTGCCCGCATACGGATCGTTTAGTTTTAACGGGCGCCAATTATTGTACCGCACAACGCCGCAAAGCGAGGCGCTGGACATGCTGCTTTCCGGGGCAAGAGCCGAACTAGGCAACGGTATTTATACAAGTCCGTTGGTGTTGGATTTGGATGGCGTAGGGGAATCCAGCCAGTTTCAGCCGCATCCGCATTCATTCGATACCGCGCACACGGCCTTTTTCGACATGGATGGGGATGGATTTGACGATTTGACGGAATGGCTTCCTCCGAATTTCGGGATTCTGGTTGCTGCGCCGGCGGCCGCTTTTCCGCCCATTATAACCGCGGAACATTTGATTGGAACCGTCGGGGGGTATCGTGATGGGTTTGAACGGCTGGCGGTTTTTGATGAAAATCGCGATGGCCGCATTGATGGGGATGAGTTGCTTTTATTGTCCTGTTGGCGGGATGACGGCGACGCCGTCCCGGAACAGGGCGAGTTCTTTACGTTGTTGGAGGTGGGTGTTTCGGCGTTATTGACTACCCATGCGGGCATCCAAGGCAAATTCGTGAAACTGGATCAAACCGAAGGGACAATGTGGGATTGGATTCCTTCCCTTGTGACGATTCGACCTGCTCAAGGCCTTGGCTGGCAACCGTTTACGTTGGAAGGCCGCCTCGATCTCCTGTCTTCGCCTGTGCAAGGCGAGGGAGAAGTCATACAAGAAGGCGTCATCGAACGGTTCTCATGGCAGGCGATGCAGGAATCCGGCTTCAATCTGATGGATTCTCTGTTGGCGGGCGTGGGGCCGCGTGGAGATTTCTTTGTAGTGACCGATACGGCGCTGACGCCTCCTCACCTTGTTCGAGTCTGGATCATTGGACGCACGGCCGCGGACGTATGGCCTTATTGGCGTTTCGACGTGCCCGAAGCCGCGTTGGATCAGATACTCATAGACCCATCGGGCCGGATCGTTTTCCTGTCGGCAAAAAAGAATTCCCGGTTCTATGCCATTGTCGGACTTGGGGGCGGACAACCTGTCCTTGCTCGGGTGACATGGAATTCCCCGGATGCGGATTTCCGGGGGTTTTGGGGCACGCCTTTCGTGCAACATGTGTCTCTGGGTAACGAACCGAAGACTGGGGAGTTCTATTTACCCGGTTATTTCCACAATCATGGCGCACGGCTTTGCGATGCCGTGGCGCGGATGGCCGTCAATCCGGGAATGGGACGCGATATGGACAGGGACGGCGTTCTGGATGGCAGCGCCGTCACATTGACATCCGTGTCGGATCCGCATGAACTGCTGGGCAATCGGCTTGCGCTGGAACCCTATGACCGGCCGTTTGCGGTCCTCTGTATCTCGCCCGAAATTTCCGTGATTGCCGTTCACAAAACAGGCGGCAAAATTGCTCTTCTCCTAAACAGGAAAAGCGGCGATTCATGGAATCAAATGGAGTTGATGGAAACCCCCGCGGAACAATTCCCCGGACTGGTTGCCGTTTCTTCTGGAGGCATCGAAAATGCGCCACGTCTTTCGCTCTGGTCGTCGAATGCAACGGGAACGCCCGGTTTTTCACAGTATAATCTGGAAAGTGGGTTTATGTTTGTTGGCCCGCAAACCGGGGATGAAAGCATTGTGCTGGAATCGCCTGATTTTGGGCGTTGGCTTGTGGGCGGCGTCACCAACTGGACGACGGGAATAACGCGTTTATATTCATGGAAAACAAATGAGAACACATGGCAGCAATTGCTTCGTGTCACGGAGGCCTGCGGAGCGCTGCGCGCAGCGGCCAGTGCGCCCGTTTGCGCCATTCAGACGGCATCGTATCTTGTGGCGGCCACGCTCGTTTCCAAGGCGGGCACGGTTCGGGGCGGCAACTGGAAGGAAGCGGGCGACTCCCTGACGTTGATCTACGATGGTCCTTTGCCGGTTGGATCCGCGACCTATCAATGGTATCGAAACGGCGTGACTCTTTCCGGCCATACCGATGCAACCTTGCATATTGAGTCCCTGACCGAGGACGACACAGGTTGGTATGTATGCCGAATGAGCGACGACAGTAAATCCGTCTATGAGTCGGAGCCTGTCTATATTAATGTCTTTCCCCTGGGAAGCCTTCCGGCTGCAACACCCAAGACGCTGATGCTATTGTTTATTCTGCTTGCGGCGATTGCTTTGCAAGCGCTACGGAGGAAATGCAGGAAGAATAACTCTCTTGCCGATGGACAAGGCTTGGGCATTACCGAATAGGCGCAAGAGAAGCCGCCCTTTTTCGGGTGGAGCGACTCTTGACGCCGCGTTTGACATCGGAAGGCGCGGCGGCAAGAATGGTTTCCACAGGGAGGTGGCAAACATGTGCTTGATGGCGCTGATCGGCTGCATGGCATGGGCGATGCTGGCGGCCGGCAACGAGGCGTTGCCCTTGAAGCCGCCCAAACAGGGGGGCGTGTATGTTATTGCCCACCGCGGAGTCCATGACGGCATTCCGGAAAATACCCTGCCGGCCTATAAAAAGGCAATCGAGATAGGCGCGGACTTCGTCGAAATTGACGTTCGAACAACCAAAGACGGCCATTTTGTCAGTATTCATAACGGCGAGGTAAACGCCTACACAAAAGATGCGGAAGGTCCTGTGGCCTCGTTTACCCTGGAACAATTGCGGGCAATGGACATTGGTAGCCGGGTGGGGCCGCAGTGGAAGGAAGCGCGCATCCCCACCTTGGAGGAAATTCTGGAACTCTGCAAGGGCCGGATAGGCATTTACCTCGATCTCAAGAATGCGCCGATCCCGGAGCTGGCCCGGATCGTGAAGGCGCGCGGAATGGAACATGAAATGGTCTGGTACATTGGGGGAAGCATGGCGCCGCTGCTGCACTCGGAATGTCCGGATTGCATCGCAATGCCCGATCCCGGCCCCGAAATGTTTCTTTCCGGACTACTGTCCACCGTGAAACCGCGGATTGTCGCCACGACTTGGAAACATTGCTCCCGGACGTTTGTCAAAAAATGCCATGCATCGGGCGCGCTGGTTTTTTGCGACGACGGCGGACCGGAAACGTGGCAGCCGCTTCTCGAACGCGGAGTGGACGGCATTCAGACCGATCGTCCGGAAGAACTCATCCGATTGCTTGGCGATCGAGACAAAAATCGGGGGAGATAATGCTCATGGATTATTCTCCGCGGATTGTGGATGCGTTTGCGTTCACGTACGAATTGCATCGCACCCAGCGGCGCAAGGGTTCGCGGGTCCCCTACATCACGCATCTCATAGGGGTTGCGGCCATTGCGGGACGTCATGGCGCCGACGAAGACCAGTTCATCGCGGCGCTGTTGCACGATGCCGTCGAGGATCAGGGCGGACGCGACACCCTCGAACGGATTCGCGCGGCGTTCGGTGAGGTCGTGGCGCGCCATGTGGAGGGTTGCAGCGATTCGGATAGCGAACCCAAGCCACCGTGGCGGGAACGCAAGGAACAATTCATCGAACACGCGAAGACGGCCGATCCGAAACTGAAACTGGTCATCGCCGCCGACAAGCTGCACAACGCGCGAAGCATCGTCAGCGACCTTGCGGAACGCGGCAACGCCGTTTGGGACCTGTTCAAAGGCGGGCGCGACGGTACGCTCTGGTATTATGGGGAAATGGTTCGCGCGCTGGCCGTGGACTGGCCGCATCCCATTTTGCGCGAACTCGCGCGCGTCGTGGACGACATGCACCGGATCGCACACGAGATGGAATCAAATCGCTCCTGACTTATCGGGGGATCCGCTCGAACCCGGTATCTGTTTTGATATATCGTTCGGTTGTCAATATGACGAGGGCGATGCCATGGACATTCGGCAGATGCTGTTTTTCTTTGTTTTCGCATGGACGGCCGCTTTCTCCGCGGTGGCGTTCAATCCGCCGGAGGACACGGCGCGTCCCCTGAGAATCCGAATCGAGGGACCGGCGAAGATTACGGCCGTGGACACGCCTGTGCCATTCACGGTCAGAGTCGAGAACCTGAGTAGCGACTCGCTCATGGATGGATCGCTGCGTTTGACCGTGACGGACCAATGGCGTGTCGAACCAAATGGCGTCGTATCGTTCAAACTCGAAGCGCACGGTTCGGTGTCCATTGACGGGACCGTTACGGCCGGTCCGGGCACATACAATGCAATCTATCCGCTGCATGCCTATGCCGAGGCCGGTTGCGGGATGAATGGCTACGAGCGCAAGGCGCATGCGGTCCTGCTCATTGAAACGCAAATGCCGAATCCGCCGCGTCCGAATGTCGCAACGGTTCCGTGGCATCCGGTGGCGATCGGACGGGATAATGCGTGTCTGCTGCTGCGGCTGCCGTGTTTTCGGACATTGATTCAGGTAAATGGCGAAACGGTGGAAACGCGCGCCGTGGGATGGCACGGCGCGGACGGGCGAACCCGGGCGAGCGTCGAGCCGTTTGTTTCCGCGGCGCGCCCGGACAACCGTGAAGCCATCGGCATCCACCCGCCGTGGCATCAGGGGCTTTCAGGGACGGCGCTGGTCGAGTATCCGCTGCAATTGCCAGAGGGTCAGCCCATCCTCCTGCGGTTCGCACATGCCATCCGCGACACCATGCCGACGGAGCCTTCGAGCGACGGCGTGACGTTCCGCGTGCGCGTGGCGGCGTTCGACGCGCCCGATGCCACGTTGGGCGATGTCGTCTTTGAACGCCACTCGGATGCGAAGACGTGGCAAGAAGCCGAAGTGAATCTTGCGGCCTTTGCGGGCAAAACGGTTCGCCTGCAATTTGAATCGCATCCGGGGCCGCGCAACGATACGACCTGCGATCAGTCGTACTGGGCGATGCCGACGGTCGTCGCGGGAACGCCGAAGCCGGACTCGGAATCAGCCTTGGGCGAACCGGTTCGGTTGGGGAAGATCCTGTTCGATGACCTCAACGCCGAAGTCGAATGGCGTCCGGGTTCGCGGGGCATGCTCGACGGCGAACTCGCCTTTACGATGAAGGATGGCAAGCAGATTGGCTTCCGCGGATTCCGTGTGCGCGTGGCGGGCAGCGAAATCGGGGACTATGTCGTCGTGGCCGGGGACGTGTCGCAAACGTTTGGCGACGGCTTGCTTCGCGTCGTTCATCGTCTGCGCAAGGGCGATGCGGCCTTCGACCTCGCCGGCGAAATGCAGGTCGTCGGTGGAACCGGCCTCGATGTGCGTTTTCGATTGGAGAACGCGCCCGCGCCCAAACCGTGGAATGTCGTGTACATCGAAGATGTCGCGGCGGGATCGTGGAGCGGAGAATTGCTGCGCGTGTACGCGGGTGTCGGCAACGTACTCGAAGAACCGCGGGCATTCAACCTGCATTTCGACGGGCATCAACTCGCAAGTTCGGCGGTGGGATTCGATTTCACGAATGGGGTTTCGCTCGTGCAGGCCGTTGACGCGCCGCCGACGCGGCTGGAAGTATCGCCCGGGGAAAGGCGTTTTACGCTGCACGCGCCGTTCAATCAGACCATGCGTTTTTTTCCCGCGCGCGACGTGTGGCAGGGCGCTCGGGCATGCCGTGCGCTGGATACGCGCCCGGCGGCGGGCGGTGTTCAAGCGCTGGCTGGCCGCTTCGTCTTCGACCTCTGGGGCGGACGTTATAGGGAAAGCGCGCAGGCGCTTCACCGGGCCTTTCGTTACGGCCTGACGGACAGCGTTGTGGTATGGCACAACTGGCAGCGCTGGGGATACGACTACCGCTTGCCCGATATCTGCCCGCCGAATCCCAATTTCGGAAGCGTCGAGGATTTTCAGGCGCTTGCCAAGACGTGCAGAGACGCCGGCGTCCTGTTCGCCCCGCACGACAATTACATTGACCTCTATCCCGACGCGGACGGTTTCTCCTACAAGCATGTGGCGTTCACGCGGGACGGCGAACCGATTCGCGCGTGGTTCAATGAGGGACAGGGCGCGCAATCATATCGTTGGCGGACGGACGCCTACTGGCCGTTCATGGAAAAGAACGTGCAATGGCTGAAAGAAAACATCGCACCGACGGGGTATTTCATAGACGTGTTTTCTTCAATCGGCCCCTATGAATCGTGGACCTTCGACGGACAATTCCATGACCGCCTCTTCACGCGCGATACCTGGGGCCGTACCTTTGCGTGGATCCGCGAACAACTCGGCGACAACGCGCCGCAGATCTCGGAAAGCGGCCACGACCAACTCATCGGCTATCTCGACGGCGCGCAGTGCAACCACCTGCGAGTCGATCCGAATCCCCCGAAAGGCGCGCCGTGGACCGTATGGCCGATCACGTGCAGGGACGCGGAACGTGTGCCGTGGCTCGACATGTTCGTGCACGACCGTTTCGTCCTGCACGGGGCGGGCTATGAGTCCCGGTTTGCGGGCGGGCTGCCTGCGATTACGCACGGCATCTACAGCGACGATTACATGAGCGTGGAGATTCTCGACGGCCATCCGGCGATGGTTCCGGAACCGTTCAGCCGTGACGTGGTTCGAAAATATTGGCTCCTTCACGAAGCCGGACGTGCCCTCGCGCTGAAGCCCATGCACGAGGTCCGCTTCGACGGCAACGACATGCGCCGTCTGCGCGTCGAATGGCAAGGCAGGGGGAAGGTATGGGTCAACCGAGGCGAAACCCCGTGGAACGTGAAAGGGCGCGAATTGCCTCAATACGGGTTTTATGCCGCATTGGACACGGTCGAAGCGGCCATCGAACGGCGCGATGGCGTTGTGGTCGAGTGGAGCCGTTCGCCGGACTCGCTCTATGTGAACGCGCGATCGTCGCTGGATAACCGGTTCCCGATTTCGGTGGCGGATGCGCGCGTCGAAACGGTCGAGGCCCGCACGGTGCGGGTGACGCTTCGGTGGCATGCCCAACAGCCGACGGGCGAGTCGCTCATGCTATTCGGCCATTTCGTGGATGAATCGGGCAGTATCGTGTTCCAGGCCGACATGCAGCCGCCCGTGCCGACGAACGAGTGGACGGGCGAAATCAAGACGATCAGCTCGGGGGAGTGGCCGGCGGACGCCCAACCCGGCGACGCCTTCGAGTTGCGCGTGGGCATGTACCGGCCCGATATCGGACGTCTCCCGTTGCGCGGGCCGAATGACGATCAACAGCGTGTGCGCGTGGGCACGTTGCGTATCGAAAACCAGGGCGCAACATGGACGCCGCTGCCGCCGCAACCCGATCCGATCGCGGAACGCGGGAATCCAGACGGGAAACTTGTCCGGTTCGACGATCTTGCGACGAACGGCGGCTGCCGCATGGTTCGGGACGGCGATGCGCTTGTCGTGACGCCGTTGCCCGGCCATCCAGCGTTTACAATGGAATTCGATGCGGGGAAAATGCCGTTTGGAGCGCCGTTACCCGTGCGGGTCATCGCACACGCGGAAAACGGTACGATTCAAAGCGGGATTGCCCTGCAAACCGACAGCGGCACGCTTGTTTTGAACCTGCCGAAAGACGTTTTTACGTGCCGCCTGGAACCATGAATCGAATTCGGCGGTGAGAACGAAAGTCCCCGGTTTAGCCCATGGACGGCAGGGACGCGATGAACGATAGAAACCCAAGAAGAAGTCCGCAGGATCCGCAGGGTTCACAACGTCCACAACGTCCACGGCAAAAGAGTCCTTTCGACGGACGATCCCAGATGGATCGTCTTTGACGCTTTACGAGCCGGTGTCGCGCCGGAATGGTCCCGTCCATTTCAGACGGACGGATTGGCCTTCGGGTGGCGGTTTGAACGGACGCAAACGGCCTTCGCGCCATTCGAGCCATACATAGGCGGGATCTTCCAACGGTTTAGCGAAGTGAAATGCGATGCGTTTGGGGCCTATTTTTCCGACATCGAGCACGGTGACGCCGAATGAGTCGAATTCCAACCGATCGCCCGGCTCCAATTTAGCGGCGGCGTCGCGGGCAATCTGTTCGGGCAAGGTCTTGAGCATTTCGCCGTCAAGGGCAAGTTCGAAAGCATTGGATGCGGTTCGGGTGAATATGGAATCGCATGGCGAAACCGACAAGGGCCTCCATGCCGCGGGTTTGGGGTGTCCGTTGTGCATGCGCATGGCCGACGCATAGATCCCAATCGCGGGATCGGGCACGCTGAGCAACATGACTTGCTGCGACGCGACGCGATCGTCGTCAATTTCCACGGATTCCGACAAGCGGGTTACATGGCTGTTGAGTCGGGCAAAAGCGGGGGAAAGAAGCAGCCATGCCAAGGGGGCCAATATCAGATGAATCGCTATCAGAATGCGTGCCAGCGTATGCAGCGCGCGTGGCGAACAGGCGCGCCGGCCTTCGCGGATGATTATCGCTATCGCCACCGATCCGCCCAGCGACGAAACCATCAGCAGGCGGCCGGACGTAAAGGGCGCGAGGAAGGGGACTATGGACATCAGACCGCCGATCATCAGCCAGCGGGAACTTCTGCGTTCTTCCGGCGCAAGATGGCGCCACGCGGCGCGCAAGGCAAGTACAACCACTACCAGCGCCGCGATACCAATGGCGGCGGACGGCCAAGCCATTTGGGGGATCAGGGCGGGGATTTCGGCGGGCCACAAGAAGAACTGGTTGGCGGCCATGATCAGAAAGCGTTGCGGCGCCGCCGCCAGAAACACCAGCGGTTCACGCATGGGATTTATATAGCAGCCCGTGCCTTGCACCCCGTAGCCGCTGCCCGAATACAGGAGCAGGTAGAGTACCGCCAGCATCGAGACGGGCGCGAGTACGCCGATTCGCCGCGTCGCCGATCCCGGCGCCGCGAAGAGTTCGTAGGCCACGATATACGCCGAAATACTGAAAGCAGTCTCCCCGGCCAGCAAACCGAGTCCAAATCCGCCCAGCGCCAGCCATGCGCCGGGTCTCCACTGCGTCTCGCGCCAGCGGACGTAGGCCAGCAGGCCGCCGAAACCCAGCGCGCACGAGACAAGCGCATTGCGATGCGACCACCATGCCACCGGAAACCAGTGCGTGGCCGCTACCGCGAAAAGGAGCAGGGCCAGCATGCCCATTGAACCCGGCAATACCCGCCGCAGGAGGGTTCCCACGGCGGCCACCACCGCCAGATACCACAGGATTGAATGCAAATGGTACGGCCACGCCACGTCGCCGAACAGCCAACGGTCCAGCCGCATGGTTGCGGAAGACAGCGGGCGGAAAAACTGCACGCGAATGTCGAGCCGCGTGAACCACGGGAACGGGCCCTCCTCGATGATTTGCGCCATTTTTTCGGGATCGCCCGGCGCAAAACAATACACGTTCCACGGTCGCGCCACCGGGCTGATTCCGTCCAACGCCGCGAGGTGGGCGTAATCGTCCAGAAAGAATCCCACGCCCAGCGACGGCAAGGCCAGCGCCGCCGCAATCAACAGGACAACGACAAGACCACGTGGACCGTTCAATAATTCAAGCATGCGGGAAAACGTATGAAAACTCCTTCCATGGCCGTGGCCAAGTGCAAGAGTAGACGAGCGAAGCGCCGGGATCAAGGTTGAGGAAAACATATTTGCCCGCAGGATGTGATCATGGCGATCATCCGGTCCGTTCAACCGTCATCTTGACATGGGCATGGGAAAACCGGTGCAATGGGCGGGATTGGCCGATGGAATTGCGATGAGTCTCTATGGGCATGTCGTCGAAATCATGCGCAGTCATGGGCCTGATACATGGCGCATACGGACAAGAGGTTTATTTCGATGCAATGTGAAATCCTGATGATTGGTTCGGAACTGCTGCTGGGACAGATTGTGGACACCAATGCGGCGGAGATGGGCCGGATGCTGGCGGAAAACGGCATCAACCTGCGCCAAAAAACGACGGTCGGGGACAATCCGGAACGGATCAAGCAGGCGTTGAGCGATGCGTTGGACCGCGCGGAGGTGGTGCTCACTTCCGGCGGGCTTGGGCCAACAGAAGACGATATCACGCGTGAATGTATTGCCGAGTTGTTGGGACGTCCCCTCGAATTCAGGCAGGACCTGTTCGATGCGCTTGCGGAGCGCTTCGCGCGATTCCGGTTTGTCATGACGGAGAACAACAGGAAACAGGCCTTCGCGCCGCGCGGCGCCGCCGGCATCGAAAATCCGCACGGCACCGCGCCGGGCCTGATTGTCGAAGACGCGCGCGGCACGATCGTCTGCATGCCGGGCGTGCCGGGAGAACTGATCCCGATGCTCAGGGAACATGTGATCCCGTATTTGCGGCAAAAGTTCGGCATCGAAGCGGTTATCCACAGCCGCGTGCTGAACGTTTGCGGACTCGGCGAATCGCGCGTAGACGCCGTGATCGGCGATCTGATCAGGAGCCAGCGAAATCCGACCGTTGGCGTGCTGGCGTATCCGGATGCGGTGCGCGTTCGGATCACGGCGCGCGCCGGATCCGTTGCCGAAGCCGATGCAATGATTGACGCGGTGGAGGCGGAAGTGCGCAAGCGTCTTCCCGACAACGTTGTCGGAACGGGCAACGCGACCATCGAGCAGGCAGTGGACGCCTTATTATCGGCGCGGGGATGGACCTTGGCCGCCTGTGAAACGAATTCCGGGGGGATGCTGGCCCGGCGGATGGTGACGGCCGGCGCGCAATCATTCGCGGGCGGTATTGTATGGCCCGGCGCTTTCGATACATTCGACAAGACCGAAGCGCTGCGGAATCAATTCCATGCGGACTGCGTGTTGCTGTTGCAGGCGGATCCCGTTGGGCAAACGACTTTTGCCCGGTTTGTTTGGCCGGGCGGCGTGGAGGACTGGCGCCTCAATTATGCCGCAACGGATGAACGAAGTCAGATTCGCATTGCCGTAACGGCCCTCGACCATGTCCGGCGGATCCTTGGAAAAAACGCGGCGGTCTGAACCGGTTCTGAAAAGAATCTCCATTCCGGGATTGTGATCCGCACATACGATGCGGCCGGGCGTGTTTCATGCCGCATGGCCGCGTTTCAGTGCCCTAAAGTCGGGCTTCCACAAAAATAACAGTGCTGTCCAAACGAGTTGTAAAAAAACACAATACCGCAAGGAGTCATGTTTTACCTCGATATCCCGTTTATTGGTTCGATATCTGCGTGAATCCGCGTCATCTGCGGAAGACCACACGATCCACAGCTAACGCCGATATACGCAGATGAAAAACAGGAAATGGATGTCCGGGCCAGGCGATTCCAATCTCAAATCCTCAGGGCAGCGCTGTCCAAAATACTATTGAACGGGAAAATTTTTTCTTCATCGCGAGGAAGCGATGTCCCAAGCATGTTATCCCCAAAAACCATTGTCTATTTGCTTAAAAATGGCATTCTGCAAACCGCAATATGGACAAGAATGACGGATCTGAAGAGGCCATAGTCTTTGGGGTTCGCCCCGGCGAATCCCGGCATCTTCACGAAAAAATAATCTTCACGCTTGGGGCGCCGTGGTCTTTCATGGCCGGGCTTTTTTTATCGTCATGGCGCGTTCTTCGACGGACACACAAAAAGAGCGGACACGGCGGCACGGATCACGACTGGAACCGCCGCCATTTGCCGGGTTCGGCGGTTACCGCGCCAATTTGAGGATATTGCCTTTATAGGGATCTTTTCGTTGTTGGGGAATGCGGTCTTCGATATAGGCGGCCTGGGCTTCCCGGCGCGTCATGGTTTTCTTCGCGGCGCCCGCGTTGGCCCGTGCGGAGCGGACCTGTTGGGCCCTCTCCGCCATGCGCTCCTGCTCGTCAGCCTTCACGGCCGGGTAATGATCGCACGCTTTCTGCGATGCCCACAGCAGGGCGCCCCATCGCCACGCCTCGTCGCCGTCGGCCCATACGAGCAGTTGCGACGCCACGACATAATCGGCCACGTTGCGCAGGAGGAGATCATTTTCGATAACGCCATTGGCGGCGCCGGTCTTCTTGTAGTCGCCCGCGGACGGCGGCGCGCTGAACTGAAGGCCCTTGCAACAACTTTCGCCCATTTCCACGGCGCCCTTGCGGATTCCCCGGAACCCTTCCGCCGTACCCAGGCCCGGCGTTTTCCGATTGCCGCGATCCAACGCGTCAACCGTCTGAAAGGCAAGGGCTTTCATACCGCGCAAGACCCACTTGTAGGGTCGCAGCGCGGGTTCTTCCAGATTCCCCATCGGGCCAATATACGCGGGGGGCACCGCATAGGCGCTCGTTGCGCAGATCACTCCCACCACCAGCGCCAGATTCCACTTCGCCATTCGAGCCATAGCAGAACGTCTCCTTCCGGGGCAATTGATTCCCCATCTTTCAACGCTTGGGCTATTTTATACGAAAACGTCAAGAATTCCAAGCCCCCGCGAATTCTTTTTGCGCCGGCACTGGGCATGACCTATAATATACCATCAACCATGACCTGCGGCAGGTAGCATGAGCGACATCAGCGTACAATTGGTGCGGGATTTTTTCGAGGTCAATGCGTTTCATGTGATGACGTATTGGCAGCACGACACCACCCGCGCGCGCGGCCTCGAACCGGGTCTGCAATTGTTCGTCGAGAACACCGCGCCGCTCCAGGAATCCGCCCGAACAGGCGATTTTATTTTGCGAATGGGGGACGTTTCGTCGCTTCCCCGGGCCGTTGTGGAAGTGCGTGCGTGGCACGCAGACCGTTTTTACGCTTCGGTGATTGAGGCCAATCCGGTGTTGTTCGAAGTGGCGCAAGAGGCCTCTTTGGAACGCGCCCGGCAGATTTTCGGATGCGTGGACGTGCCCTCGATACTGGTCATATCGGAACTCCCGGCCTCGTTCGAGCCAAGACAACGCGCAATCGCCCTGCTCCAACAGGGCGGCCTCTCGCATGTAATCGAATTCGCGACAATCCTTCAGGAACTCGTGGAACGAATCAACGCGTATGTGTCCTATTCGCCCTCCCATACGTTGCAGACCTTGCGCCTGCTCAAGCGCTACGGACTCATTCGCCGTCAGCAAATGGAGTTTGCATTTCCCCTCGAAGCGCCCGTTTCCTCTTCTCCCCCACTGGTCGAGACGGCGGAAGAACCGGATCCCCCCGTCGGCGACGACTGAAAACACGGTTCTTTACATTTCGGCGCCCTTGCTTTCCCGCCAGTCGTAATTTTCAAACGCCTGCACGAACAAGGCATGATCTCGTTCCAACTGCTCGAAAATCGCCTTGGCTTTGGACAGATCGTCCTCTTGGGCGCAGCGATTCAGTTCCATTGCCAACCGGCTGCAACGCATCGCGCCGACGCTGGCCGCCGCACCCTTGAGCGAATGGGAAAGCCGCCTCAATTCCGGCCGGTTTTCGGAAGACAAGACCGTGCGCATCTCCTGAAGGCGATCGGGCATCGTGTTCACAAAAACGCGCACGAGCCGGCGAAACATGTCGGTTTTTCCGCCGGTGACCCACAAAGCCCGTTCGATATCGAAGATGGGTTCGGCGCTGGCCGATTCGATCGTTTGTTCGGGCGTCGCATCGGCATGCGTCACTTCCATGCCGCCGATCCATCGCCGCATGGCCTGTAACACCGACGCCTGATCGATGGGCTTCGAGACGTAATCATCCATGCCCGCCTCGATGCACCGTTCGCGATCGCCGGTCATGGCGTGCGCGGTCATGGCGACAATCGGCGTATGGCGCGCATCCGCCTCACGGCGGCGAATCTCGGCGGTGGCGGCAAACCCGTCCATGCGCGGCATCTGGCAGTCCATGAAGACGATGTCGTAGGATACGCGTTCAAGCAGGGCGAGCGCCTCGACGCCATTGCCCGCGACCTGCACCGTGCATCCCAGTTCCTTTAGGATTTCCGCGGCGACTTGCTGGTTGACAAAATCGTCCTCGACAATGAGCACGCTGGCATGGAACATCGGTTTGGCGCGGCCTCCCGCGCCTTCGCGCGCTTCCGCCAGCGTATGCCGCGTAATCAGGGCCGAAGGTTTCCCCGACGCGTCCGCCCGGCAGACCGCCGCCAAGGCGCTGCGCAATTCCGCCTGGCGCATGGGGCGGCTTAGATACGCCGCAAAGCCCACTTCCGCCATGCGACGCGCG
Source organism: Candidatus Hydrogenedentota bacterium (assembly GCA_035450225.1). Lineage (NCBI taxonomy): Bacteria > Pseudomonadati > Candidatus Hydrogenedentota > Candidatus Hydrogenedentota bacterium. Next base: position 188,939 of record DAOTMJ010000003.1, on the reverse strand, counting down.
TCGCCGCGCTGTCCAAACGACGTCAACAACACCAGCGCGGTATCGCACAACAACGGATCTCCCTTGATGGCCCGCGCAATGGCTTCCACATGCGGCCCCGGCGCCTGATAATCGAACAGCGCCATGCGATACGCCGCGTTCGATTCGGCGGCCCGCCGGAGTTCGGCAAGGGCCTCCTCCTCGTTCGTCACGACGGAGGCGCGCATGCCCCACAGGCTTGCCTGTTCATGCAGAATGCGGCGCTGAATCCGATTTTCCCCCAGAATCAGAATCGGGAGATCCGCCAGGGAACCGGCTTCCTCGGCGGGTTCGACGACCTCCTGTTCCTGGGAGTCCACGAGCAGCGGCAACGTGCAATAAAACGTCGATCCGATTCCTTCCCGGCTTTCGACGGCCATCTTGCCGCCCATGAGCCGCGCGAGTTCCTTCGATATCGCCAATCCCAGACCGGTGCCGCCATAAGTGCGCGACGTCATGCTGTCCGCCTGCTCGAATTTGTCGAAAATCTGCTTCAGTTTGGCCCCCGGAACCCCAATGCCGGTATCCTTCACGCTGAAGCGAATTACGGCCGTGTTGTTTTGCCGGCCGCGGCACACCACATTGATAAAAACATGGCCGTGATGCGTGAACTTCAGGGCATTGCCGACGAGGTTCGTCAGAATCTGCCGGATGCGCCCCGCGTCGCCGATGACGCGGCGCGGGGTGTCCGGCGCATAGCGCATGACCAGCGCAAGCCCCTTTTCTTCCGCGATGGGCGAAAAGAGTTCGACCACGTCCTCGACGGCGACTTCAAGGTCGAACGGAATCGGCTCGATATTCATGCGGCCGGCCTCGACCTTGGCGAAGTCGAGAATGTCGCCGATCACCTTGAGCAACGCCCGGCCCGACCGGCGGACCGTCTCGGCGTATTTGCGCTGATGCGGGGCGAGGTCCGTGTTGAGCAGCAATTCCGTCATGCCGATGACGCCGTTCATCGGCGTGCGGATTTCGTGGCTCATGCTCGCAAGGAAATCGCTCTTGGCGCGGCTGGCGGCCTCGGCCGCCTCCTTGGCTTCCTTGAGCCTCGCCTCGACCTTCCTGCGCTCCTGAATTTCCTGTTCCAGTTCCATCGTGCGCTCGTGCACACGCGTTTCCAGGGTGTCGTGAGCCTGCTGCAACGCCTTGTCCCGCAAATGAATCTGGCTCATCATTTCGTTGAATTCGTCGGTCAGCACCCCCAGTTCGTCGTTGCTGTGCTTGACGGCACGGACCGTGTAATCCTTTTTTTGCGAAACCTGCTTGGCGAGATGGGCGAGTTGCGCCACCGGAACCGACACGACCCGCTGCAAACTGGCCGACAGCAAGTAGGCCACCGCGAAAGACATGGACAAAATAATCAGCACCGCGGCAAGATACCATTGCATCCGGGCGCGCAGGGCGCTGGTTTCCCCCTTGAGATAGATCGTCCCCAGCCGCGCCCCTTCCTCGACAATCGGATGAAACACCGTCACATGCCCCGGCGCAATCATTATTTCATCGCCCCGGGGAATCTGGCGCGGCAGACTCTCAACCTGCCTGTCGCGGAAATAACGGGCAAACACCGCGCCGTCCGCGTCGTAAACCGCCGCCGCCACGATGCGCGGATTGACCTTCAACATCGAAAGCGCCTCGGCCGCAAGCCCCGGGCGCTTGTCCACGAGCGAACTGGCGCAATTGAAACCCGTCATCGCGGCGATGGTGGTCATCTCGTTGCGCACATGCTGGCGCACCTCGGCAAAATCGAAAATGACCATGGCCGTGCACAACAGCAACAGGGCCCCGCTGCTCGCCGCCATGGCCAGCAGCGTCAACTTCTGCCGGATGGACATGTCGCGAAAACGCGGCATCCGTCCCTGGAGCAATGCCGCGATCAGAGAGGTCAGCCCGTATTTGCGATACGCCTCGCCCATACTCCTGCCGCCGGGATCCGGTTCATCCAACAAGCCCCATCATAGGCGACCGCCCGCCCCGGATCAAGGCAACTCGGTTTGACTGCCAGGCCAAGCGAATCCCCAAGGTAGGCGGACCTCCGCGCCTTCGCATGAACATTGATCTCACGCAAAGACGCAAAGACGCCAAGGCTATTTTTGTTCTTCTTTGCGCCTCCGCGCCTTCGCGTGAACATTGATCTCACGCCAAGACGCAAAGACGCCAAGGCTATCTTCGTCTTGTTCTTCTTTGCGCCTCCACGCCTTCGCGTGAACATTGATCTCACGCAAAGACGCAAAGACGCCAAGGCTTTTCTTTTTGTTCTTCTTTGCGCCTCCGCGCCTTCGCGTGAACCTTCTATCTCACACAA